>NZ_MEGP01000045.1:0-10213 GCF_001725555.1 Thiobacillus sp. SCN 63-57
TTCGGTACGCGACGACAGGTCGGCGTTGCCGGAGGCGATCTCGCGTGAGGCGACGGCGATGGTCTCGGTGCCGTGACGCACCTGGCCTACGATGGTCACCAGGCTGGCGTTCATGTCTTTGAGCGCTTGCATCAGCTGGCCGACTTCATCCGTGGAGTGGATGTCGATACGCTGCGTCAGGTCGCCTTCGGCCACGCCTCGCGCAAGCTTGACCGCTGCATCCAGCGGACGAGTGATGGCGCGGATCAGGATGAAGCCGAACCAGGCCGCCAGGGTCAGCCCCAGGGCGATGGCTGCGATGGCGATCACCCGGCTGCTCTCGTAGCGGCTGCGGGCCACTTCGAATTCATGCTTGGCGACCGCACCCTGCAATTCGATCAGTTTGAACAGGGTTTCGCGGGCAGCCGAAAACTTCGGGGCAGCATCCTTGGAGGCGTTTTCCTTGGCCGTATCGAAGTCCGATTCCATCGCCAGCTTCATCGTGACATCGCGCGAGGTCGTGTAGGTTTTCCATTGCGTATTGAAGCTGTCCGCCAGCGCCTTCTCGTCCGGGGTCATGGCCGTACGCGTGTATTTGGCCCAGAGCTTGTTGATTTCCACGTCCAGCTGCTGCGTGTCCGTATTGGCCTTGATGGCCACATCCGCCCAGGGCGCCGTGGCGGCAACCGTGGCGTTGGTCCGGGTCCGGTTGGCCATGTCGATGATGCGACCCAGATCCATCAAGGGAACGGTCCGATCCTCGTATACGGTTTTCAAGCCTGAATCGGTTTTACCCATACCGCTCAGCCCGATCCCGCCGATCACGAGCAGCAGCGCCGCCATGAAGGAAATAAGGATGGTCAGGCGCGACTTGATGGTAAGGTTCCCGAACATTGCAGACTCTCCAATTGATTTGTTATGTAGGTATGGTTGTACGATTGATCAGGCTGCCAGCTTCTCGATCAACCCCATTTCGGCGCTGGACATCAGCTTGTCGATATCCACCAGGATCAGCATGCGTTCGTCGAGCGTGCCAAGGCCGATGAGATAGTCCGTATCGAAGGTCGTCCCGATTTCCGGAGCGGGTCTGATCTGCTCCGGCGTGAGCGTCGTCACGTCGGACACGCTGTCCACCACCATGCCGACGACCCGCCCGCCAATATTCAGGATGATCACCACCGTGAACTGGTCGTAGGTCGGCGTGCCCAGGTCGAACTTGATGCGCATGTCGACGACCGGCACGATGGTGCCGCGCAGGTTCACCACGCCTTTGATGAAGTCGGGCGCATTGGCGATCCGGGTCACCGGCTCGTAGCCGCGAATCTCCTGCACGCGCAGGATGTCGATCCCGTACTCTTCGCGGCCTAGGGTGAAGGCCAGGAATTCGTTTCCGGTACTTTCCCCGGCAGCCTCCATGCTGGTCTGTGTTTGCGTGGTATACGACATGATTCTTGTCCTTAAAATCTGGCCTTAGAAGAAAACAGGATCCGCGTTGAGCTGGCGGCTCGATCGCAGCAGGGCGGACACGTCGAGAATCAGGGACACGCCCCCGTCACCGAGGATCGTGGCGCCGGAAATCCCGGCCACCTTGCGGAAATTCGATTCCAGGTTCTTGACCACGACCTGCTGCTGCCCGACCAGGCTGTCGACCAGCAGGGCCGCTTTCTTGCCGTCGGACTCGAGGATGACGATGATGCCCTGCGAGGGATCCTCGAACCGGGGATCGATCGCGAAGATCTGATACAGCGGGATCAGCGGCAGGTATTCCTCGCGGACCTTGACCACCTTGCCCTGGCCGGCGACTTCCTTGACGTCCACCGCAGCCGGCTGCAGCGATTCGATGACGTAGCCCAATGGCAGGATGTAGATCTCCTCGCCGACCTTGACCGACATGCCGTCGAGAATCGCCAGCGTCAGCGGCAGGGAAATGGCGATCGTGGTGCCGGTGCCCGGGATCGAGCGAATGTCGACCGTCCCGCCCATCGCGGTGATGTTGCGCTTGACGACGTCCATGCCGACCCCGCGTCCGGAAACGTCGGTCACCACTTCCGCGGTGGAGAAACCGGGGGCGAAGATCAGCTGCCAGACATCGGCATCGGGCATCGTGTCCGATACCGGCAGGCCTTGCGCTTTGGCCTTGGCGAGGATCCTGTCGCGGTTCAGTCCGCCGCCGTCGTCGCTCACCTCGATCACGATATTGCCGCCCTGGTGCGCGGCCGACAGGACCAGCTTGCCGGCTTCAGTCTTGCCGTTGGCCTTGCGCCTGTCGGGCATTTCGATGCCGTGGTCCACGCTGTTGCGAACCAGATGGGTGAGCGGATCGACGATGCGCTCGATCAGGCCTTTGTCGAGTTCGGTGGCGGCACCCCGCGTGACAAACTCGACCTTCTTGCCGAGTTTGGCGGCCAGGTCGCGCACCATGCGGGGGAAACGCGAGAACACGTAGTCCATCGGCATCATGCGGATCGACATCACGGCTTCCTGCAGATCCCGCGTGTTGCGCGCCAACTGGCCGGCACTGTTGAGCAGCCGCTCGTGATGCAGCGGATCGAGTGCTGCGATGCGCTGTTCGATCATGGCCTGGGTGATGACCAGTTCGCCGACCAGGTTGATCAGCTGGTCGACCTTCTCCACGCTGACACGGATCGAGGACGACTCCTGGCTGGCGCCTTCCTTGTCGGTGGCGCGACGGCCGTAGTTCTTGACCTCGCCTGCAGCCACAGCCGCGGCCGCATCTGCCACTGGGGTGGACGCTTGCGGAGCCACAGCGGAGCCCTTCTCCGGTTCGAAGATTCCATAGCCCGGATCTTCGACGGGCGTGCTGGGTGTGGCGCCGGCGGATGCTGCTGCAGGCGCGGCGTCATACGTGATCTTGAGATCGTCCGGATCGAGCACGAACGAGCAGATGGCGACGATGTTGTCCTGGCTCTCGCCGGTGGTCAGGATGAACACGGCGCGCTTGTCGTCCAGGGTCTCCTGTTCGATCGTGCCGAGCAGACCGAGCTCGGCTGCCAGCGCGTCGATATCCTTCTGCGGCACCTCGGGCAATTCGATCCGGAAACGGCAATTGCCATCCGCATCCATGACCGGGGCCGCCACGGGCTCGGGCGCCGCGGCGGCGGGCGACGGGCTCGCTGCGGCAGGCGGGGCGTCGGCCACGATTCCTTGCGACAGGGCCTTCAGCCGCTGGCAGACATTGTCGACCGCGGCCTGGTCGACGCTCGAACCATGATGATGGCCATCCATCTGCATGGTCAGCACATCCTTGGCCACCAGGAAGGCATCCACGTGCTCGGGGGTCAGCGCCATTTCACCCTTGCGGATGCGATCGAGCAGCGACTCCAGCATGTGGGTGACTTCGGTGATATCGGTGAACGCGAACGTGGCGGCACCTCCCTTGATGGAATGCGCGGCGCGGAAGATCGCATTGAGATCCTCGCTGTCCGGTGCAGACACGTCGAGAGCCAGCAGAAGCTTCTCCATTTCGGCAAGCAGCTCGTCTGCCTCGTCGAAAAACACCTGGTAGAACTGGCTCATGTCAATTGTCATTTTTGAACTCCGTCATGTTTCACTGCGTACCCTGTCGTCGAGTCTTCAGCCGATCAGCTTTTTCACCACTTCGGTCAGACGCGTGGGATCGAAGGGTTTGACCAGCCATCCGTTGGCGCCCGCTGCCCTGCCCATTGCCTTGATGTCGTCGCCAGACTCGGTTGTCAGCATCAATATCGGCACACTCTGGTAATTCTTCATGGCACGTAATGCCTTGATCAGGCTCAAGCCATCCATACCGGGCATATTCTGGTCGGTCAGTACCAGATCGACGGTCTGCTGCTTCGCCTTGTTCAGGCCGTCTTCGCCGTCGATGGCCTCGATCACGCCATAGCCGGCCGCCTTCAGACTGAAGGAGAGCATCTGGCGCAGCGAACCCGAGTCATCCACTGCAAGTATTGTTTTCATCGTCATTGCTCCTGCTACTTTCGTTAGCGGGACAGGCCCGCGCATTTCGTAATCTCAAAACAGTTCGATGTCGCCGCTTTCCATGTGGCGCTGGTTGACCGTGCTGCGCACCGTCCCGGCCAGTTCGCTGCAGCGTGCCCCGACCCGGTCGCTGATGCGATTCAGCATGACCAGCATTTCCTCGCTGCCGCTTTCCGGCAGATCGGCCGCCCCGTTCGTGCCAAGCTCACCGAATACGTCGCGCAATCCCGCCAGGTGCTGCACCATCCGGCCGATGAGCTGGCTGGTCATGTCCTGGAACTGCAAACCCGTGACGGCGGCACCGACATGCTGGCCGATTTCTTCGCGCAGCGTCTCCAGACGCGCAGCCTGCTCGGGCGCCGGTTCTCCGGTTGACAGCATGCTCTTGAGGGTTTCCTGCTGCAGGTCGATGGCGTGGTGGATCGCCATAAAACTGGCGCACAGCTTCTTGATCGCTTCGTTCAGCAACACGTCCATCTGCACCAGATCACGCTCGACCTCGGCCAGGTGCTGGTCCCCGTGCGTGGACACGCCAGACAGCAGGCGCATGACCTGGGTTTCCATCAGGTCGGGTGCGGATTCCCGGGAAAGCATGCCCATGCTCACAGGAACTTGAAGAGCGACAGGCTGGAGGTTTGCGCGAACGATTTCTGCGCGGCTTCCAGCGTCGTCTGCTGCCGCGACAGATCGGTCAGCGCCTTGGTGTAATCGAGATCCTGCAAACCTGACAGGGTCTGGCTGTACTGGAGGTTCTTGCTGGTGCCGGAATTGTCGAGCGACGTGAGTTCCTGCATGCGCGTACCGACCGATGCGCGTACCGTGGACACGTTGTCCAGGGCCGCTTGAAGATCGCTGTTGGCGGTCGTCAGGGTGGTGCTCAACCCCGTGGTTCCCGGCGTGTTCAATTGGGTGATGAGGTCGTTCAGGGTCTTGAACATATCCTGCCCCCCTCCCTGGAACACGCCTTGGCCCGGGCTGCTGACCGCCATCTGGCGCGTGGCGTCGACCTGGATCAGGCGCTGTCCCTGGTCGCCCTGGTACTGCACGCCGGAGGCGGTTTGGACAAAGGGCGGCGTCGAGGTCTGAAAGCCCGAGAACAGATAGTTCCCCTGGCCGTCGCGGGTATTCGCCAAGCCCATTAGCAGGTTGAGGCTGCTTTGCAGTGCGGTCGCGATGGAAGCACGCTCGCTGTCGCCCAGGTTCGGGTTGCCGGCCGAGATCGCGGTGGTCTTCACTTCCTGCAACAGATCCGTCACGCTCGACAACGTACCGTCCACGGCGGCGAGCGAGTCTTTTGCATAGCCGCGGTTGGTGCCGTACTGGGTATTGAGCGATTGCGACTGCGTCACTTCGAGCGCCCGCGCCGCCGCGACGGGATCGTCCGACGGCGTGAGGATGCGGCGATCGGCGGCAACCTGCTGCTGCGTCTTGTACAGGGCGGCCTGCGCGTCGGCGATGCGGGCGGCGCCATTGTCAAACAGGGTCTGGGTACTGATGCGCATGATCTTTATTGTCCAATCGAGAGCAGAACATCGAACAACTGGCTGGCAATCTGCATGACCTTGCCGGCCGCCTGGTAGGCCTGTTGATAACGCAGCAGATTGGCCGCCTCCTCGTCGAGGTTGACGCCCGACTCGTTCTGCGCCGAGAGCGTGGCCTGGGAAAGCAGATTGCTGGCCGCGGTGCTGGTCACTTCGAGTTCGCGGGTCTTGTTGCCGATCTCGCTGACGAACTGCGAATACGCGCCCTGATAACTGGTGGTGCCGTTGCCCAGCGTATTGCTGGTCTGCAGGTCGCCCAGCAGCAGAGCATTGCGGCTGTCGCCCACGCCGCCGGTATTGGATGCCACGGTAAAGCTGTCGCCTGCGGCCGGCGTGCCGCTGATGCTGGTACTCCAGCCGTTGTAGCTGATCGTTGCGCCGGGCGTATACGTCAGGCCCGTCGGGTTGCCCGTTCCCGTGCCCGTCACGTTGTAGGTCGTGGCGGACGTGAACGTGATCGTGACGGGCTGCTGCAGATTGGCATTGGGTGGAGGCGGCGTGTTGACGCTGCCGGCGCCGATGGTGCCGGTACCGGTATTGCCGCTGGTCGCGGCGGCACGGATCGGTGCTGCGGCGGCGAGCAGGGCCGGATCGCTGATCGCCACGCCGATGCCGGACGCGCCGTTGACGGTGGGACGGATCAGGAAGCTGTCGCCCGGATCGGGCGCGGTCGACACGTTGATGGTCACGCCGTCCACGGTCTGCGGCAGGGCGGCGGGTGCGAAAGTCGTCGCGGTGTTGTCGGACAGGCGGGTCAGCGTGTAATTGCTGCCGTCGTACTGCAAGCGGTAGTCGCTGGTGGTCAGGGCACCGGCATCGCTGATGCTGGCGGTCACGACGGCCGACCCGGTATTGCCCGTACTGGCGTTCACCACCGGCGAGGCCAGCGTGAACAGGGCGCCGCCCAGGTTGCCGTTGAGGTCCTGGCCGAGGCTGTGTTGGGCGTTGACGGTGCTGGCCAGCCCGATGGCAACCCGACCCAACGCGTTCTGTGCCGGTTCCAGCGTCTTGCTGCGGAACTCGGCCAGGCCGCCCAGCTGCCCCCCCACCAGGCTCGATTCGCTCAGGGGGATGGTGCTGCCGCTGCTGGACTGGTAGGCCACCACGATTTTCGAGAGATCGGTCGCGGACGCCACGCTGACCAGTTTTGACGTCGTCGTGCCCACCACCAGCGACTGGCCGTTGCCGATGAATACGTTGTAGGAACCGTCGCCCTGCTTGACGACCGTCGCCTTGATTTCCTTGTTCAGATCCAGAACCAGCTGGTCGCGCTGATCGAGCAGATCATTGGGGGGCTGGCCGGTCGCCCGCTGGGCCTTGCCGATCGAATCGTTCAATTGCGCTATCTGCTGGGCATAGCTGTTGATGCTGCTGACGCTCGACTGGATCTGGCTGTTGACGCCCTGGCTGATTTCATTGAGTTGCCCGGCCAGGCTCTGGAAGCGTCCGGCCAGCGCATCGGCTGACGACAGAACGGCCTGGCGCGCGGGAACGTTCGACGGATTCGAGGCCATGGCCTGGATGCCGCTGAAGAAATCCTGCAGGGACGGCGACAGGCCGGCGGTCGGGTCGGCCAGCATGTTGTCGATCTGCTTGATCTGCGTGTAGTACGTATTGAGGCCGCTTTGCGAAGCCTGGGCGGACTGCACCTGCACGCCCAGATATTCGTTGTACACGCGTTGAACCGTGGATATCTGGGTGCCCTGCCCCATGAAGCCGAAGCCGAAGTTCTGCGGCTGGGCCGCGCCTTGTATGACGACCTGTCGGCTGTAGCCTGGCGTCGACGCGTTCGCGATGTTATGGCCGGTCGTGCTCAGTCCTGCCTGTGCGGCAGCGAGGGCGCTCTGACCGATACTGAGAATGCTGGTAGCCATCTATCTGGTCGCCAAGGTTATGAGGGAAGGAATATAAATACGCTTGATAGGTGAATCGGTCGGCCTGTGCTTTTCTTGAGTCAGGTCGTTTCTACCATCCGGATCACGCCCATCAGCTTCTGGGCGTAGCCCGGATCGGTGGCGTAGCCCGCCTGCTGCAGACCCTGTGCGAAACCGGCGGCATCCTGGCCTTGTGCGATCGCGTTCTGATAGCGCGCATTGCCGCGCAGCAGGTTGGCGTAGTCGCGGAAGGCGTCGGCATAGGAGTCGTAGGCGCGGAAAGTGTCCACCTGCTTCTGCGGCTTGCCGTTGACGTATTCAGTGGTGACGATGTCGACGGTACGGCCTTTCCACGACCCGCCCGCCTTGATGCCGAACAGGTTATGGCTGTTCTGGCCGTCGGCCCCGCGGATTTCGTTGCGGCCCCAGCCGGTTTCCAGTGCGGCCTGTCCCATCATGAAGCTGGCGGGAATGCCGCTGCTGGCGCTCGCCGCCCGGGCGTGCGGCAGCAGCTTCTGCACAAAGGCATCGACATGCGGAGGGTTATCCCCGCTGCGGGTGGCGATCGGGGCTACCGTTTGCGTTGCCGGGCTGGGCGCAGGCACTTCCCCGGGCGCCTGGACACGCAGCGGCGGGGCATTCAATTCCATTCCCTTTTGTGGGGGATTCAGGGGCAGGCCGGCCGGCGTGGTTCCATCGGACGACGCGCCATCGACACCGGGTGCATTCAGGGTGCGCGAAAGCTGGCGCACCATCATGTCAGCCAGGCCGATCCCGCGGCTGGCAAGCTTCTGCGTCAGCTGCTGGTCGAGCATCGCGGTGTACATGCGGGTCTGTTCGGAATCGAACATGCCGTCCTGCGGCGACGCCTCGCGCATGCTCTTCATCAGCATGTTCATGAACACCGCCTCGAACTGCTGCGCCGCCGCCTTCAGTGCTTCGGGCGAGGACTGCTTCGCCTCCAGCTTGAGCTGGCTGACGCCCTGGACGTCGAGCGCGAACTTGGAGGTGAGGTCGGCGCCGCCAATCATTCAGATGATCTCGAGTTCCGCATGCAACGCGCCGGATGCCTTCAGAGCCTGCAGGATGGCCAGCAGATCCTGGGGTGTCGCGCCGATGGAATTGAGTGCCTTCACCACGTCGGCGAGCGATGCGCTGCCCTTCACCAGCATGACTTCGCCCGGCTGCTGGCGGATTTCGATCTGCGACTGCGAGGTAACCACCGTCTCGCCCTTGGAGAACGGCGCAGGCTGGCTGATGACCGGCTGGGTATTGATGATCACCGACAGGTTGCCGTGCGACACCGCACTGGGGTCGAGCATGACCGCCTGGTTCATCACCACCGAGCCGGTACGCGCATTGATGATGACCTTGGCCATGGCCTGGGCCGGATTGACGTCGAGGCTCTCGATCGCGCCCAGGAAGGCCACGCGCGCATCGTCGCCCACCGGCGTCTTCACCTGGATGACACGCCCGTTCAGCGCGCGCGCGGTGTCCTTTCCGAAGCGGGCGTTCACCGCATCGACCACGCGGCTGGCCGTGGTGAAATCGCTTTGCATCAATTCAAGATTGATGGTGCCGGATGCGCCCAGCACCGTGACGACGCTGCGTTCCACGGTCGCGCCGCTCGGGATGCGCCCCACGCTCAGATGGTTGATCTGCACCTTGCTGCCGCTGGCCGACGCGCCGGCACCGCTGACCACGAGGTTGCCCTGGGCCATCGCGTAGACCTGGCCGTCGGCGCCCTTCAGCGGCGTCATCACCAGCGTGCCGCCGCGCAGGCTCTTGGCGTTGCCCATCGACGACACCGTGATGTCGATCGTCTGTCCGGCCTGGGAAAACGGCGGCAGATCGGCGGTCACCATCACCGCCGCCACGTTCTTCAACTGCATGTTGGTGCCGGGCGGCAGGTTGACGCCCATCTGCATCAGCATGTTGGTGATGCTCTGGGTGGTGAACGGCGTCTGCGTGGTCTGGTCGCCGGTACCATCGAGGCCCACCACCAGGCCGTAGCCCACCAGCTGGTTGTCGCGCACGCCCTGGATGGTGGCGATGTCCTTGATGCGTTCGGCCTGAGCGACGCCGCTCAGGGCAAGCGCAGCCAGCAGAAACAGAGACGGAATCCTCATGAGGGCCACCATTTACAAGGGAATGAAACTGAGGAAAAAGCGCGCCAGCCAGCTCATCACTTCGGCCGAGTCGAACTTGGCGCTGGAGCGGTATTCGATGCGCGCGTCAGCCACTTTGGCCGACGACACGGTATTGCCCGCCTGGATGGTGTCGGGCTGTATCACACCGGACAGGCGGATGTACTCGGTGCTCTTGTCGAGCGCGATCTGCTTTTCGCCGGCGACCACCAGATTGCCGTTCGGCAGCACCTCGGTCACGGTGACGGTGATGTTTCCGGTGAAGAGGTTGCTGGAGTCGATCGCCGACTTGTCGTCGTACGAGGTCGACGAATCGGCCTTCACGCCGGCGCCCTGGAAGGTCTTGAGCGGCAGCCCGGCGACGGCGCTGATCGACGAATCGACCGCGCCGGTCTTCGACCCGTTGGACGACGCCTTCTTGCCGGCCTGCGTCTTCTCGTTGATGACGATGGTCAGCACGTCGCCGACGTGGCGCGCGCGCCGGTCTTCGAACATGGGGGTATAGGAAGCGACCTGGTAGATGGCGCCATTGCCGGCCGCCTGGGTGGGCAGCGCCTGCGGACGCGCCGTGGTGGGCTGCTGGATGATGGACGACGGCGTGGTGCCGCAGCCCGCCAGCCCCAGCAGCATCCCGACACATCCCACGATACGCGACATCTTCATGGCCAACCTCAGAGCTGGGTCAGGCGCTGCA
>NZ_MEGP01000046.1:0-17741 GCF_001725555.1 Thiobacillus sp. SCN 63-57
GCTGCCGAAGCTCGGCATCAACGGCCAGCTGCACGGAGAGGCGTTGGCCTGGCAGCAGCAGCGCGCACGGCGCCTGCGCCTGATCGTGGGGCTGCCGGACATCAGCCGCGTGGCCGGCAAGCTGGACCTGCAGCAGCGTTTGCTGCTCGGGCAAGGCATAAACGACCTCGACATTGATCGTGGCGGTATTCATACGGCATACACCTCGTCGGCGCGACGCACGAAAGCATCGACAAAAGTATTGGTGATGTGGCTGAAAACGGGTGCCAGGATGGTTTCCAGCATACGGCTGGAGAAGACATAATGCAGGCGAAATTCCACCTTGCAGGCATCGTCCCCCAGCGGCAGAAACGACCAGGCACCCTCCAGTTCGGAAAACGGGCCATCCTGCAGCCTGATGCGCATTTCGCGCGGGGGCATCTTGGTGTTTTCGGTGGTAAAGCTCTGGCGGATGCCCATATAGGCGATATGAATGGTCGCCACCGTACGGTGTTCGTCGCGGACCTTCAACTCGGTGCCGCCACACCACGGCAGGAAATCAGGGTAATCCTCGACCCGATCAACCAGATCGAACATACGTTCCGGGCTGTGTGCCACCAGCACACTTTTTTCCACACGCGCCATGAGGACTAAACCGGGTGTTTCATGAATTCGCCTGATGATCGCGCCGCAACTTGGCTGTCAGGGGAGTTTTGAGAAAGAGTGCCATAGTGACTCATACGCCCGACCGAACAAACTCTTTCATGACGGCCGGGGAACGAGCGAGGGCAGGTGAATTTATGGAACATCCGGGTTGAAGCCTTGTAAAATCAAGAATTGTACGCAAGCCCGTCCGCCATGAGCATCGCTGATAACAAAAAAGCCTTTCACGATTATTTCATCGAGGAAAAATTCGAGGCCGGCCTCGTGCTCGAAGGCTGGGAAGTGAAAGCCATCCGCGCCGGTCGCGTGCAGTTGAAGGAAGCCTACGTCGTCGTCAAGAACGGCGCGGTGTATCTGATCGGCTGCCATATCAGCCCGCTTCCCACCGCTTCCACCCACATCCACCCCGACCCCACGCGCTCGCGCAAACTCCTGCTGCACGCGGCGGAAATCAACAAGCTGATCGGCAAGACCGAACGCGCCGGCTTCACGCTGGTGCCGCTCGACATGCATTATTCGAAAGGCCGCATCAAGCTGGAAATCGGACTGGCCAAGGGCAAGAAACAGCATGACAAGCGTGCGGCAGAAAAAGAACGCGAATGGCAACGCGAAAAGCAGCGCCTCATTCGTGCCAGCTAACGTCGATAAGGGATACAGCATCGACCAACGGATGAAATAATCCGCTTATCGGTCGTTTATCCCCTTGTGTCTCTGTCGACATGTCGACTACAATTGTCAATATATCGACAACCAAGGAATTCCCCATGTCGGCTCTTCCCGTTTACGACGTCGAATTCATTCCGTTGGAACGCCGTTTGGGGGACCGCCGCGTTGCTCCGCGTGACGCTGCCCTCCCACCTCAGATCATGGCCGATCGCCGCAAGACATCGAGCCGGCGTGCCGAAGATCGCAAACCGGCGAACCTGAAAGCCGTCTGAACCAACGTCATGGCGCGTGATGCGCCTTGACGCATTTGCCCCGGCTATATAGTCGAGGCCTCCTCTGCGTTTTCCCATATACAGTCCCTCCACACGATTCGGGGCCTGCCCTTCCTGGCCAAGTAAGATCCGCCTTTGCCAGCGCGACGACAGCCATGTGACAATGGCGTCGTTCCAACCCATCCCCACGTTTTTTCCTCGAAAGTTGAGCTCAGTTTGCCTGTCACCGTAGCAGACCTCCCCGCCTACACTGACATCATCGATGTCCGCTCCCCCGGTGAATTTTCTGAGGACCATATTCCTGGTGCGGTCAATTTGCCGGTACTGGACGACGCCGAGCGCGAACGTGTGGGTACGCTGTACAAGCAGATATCATCGTTCGAAGCCAAGAAAGTCGGCGCGGCACTGGTTTCGCGCAACATCGCGAAACATCTGGACGCCTGGTTCATCGACAAGCCCAAATCGTATCGTCCACTCGTCTATTGCTGGCGCGGCGGCAGCCGCAGCGGCTCGCTGACGCATGTCCTGCAGAAAATCGGTTTTGGCGCCGTGCAGCTCGAAGGGGGCTACA
Source organism: Thiobacillus sp. SCN 63-57 (assembly GCF_001725555.1). NCBI lineage: Bacteria > Pseudomonadati > Pseudomonadota > Betaproteobacteria > Nitrosomonadales > Thiobacillaceae > Thiobacillus > Thiobacillus sp. SCN 63-57. Next base: position 2,152 of record NZ_MEGP01000046.1, read on the forward strand.
AGGCCTATCGACGTCATGTGGTGGCCGAGCTCGACCGCGAGGCACTGGCGGCGCACCGAGGTTCGCTGCTGGGCGCGCTCCCGGATCAGCCTCAGCCATCGCAAAAAAGCTTCGAAAGCGCGATCTGGTTCGCGTTGAGCCGCTTCGACTCGGCACACCCCGTATTCGTCGAATCGGAAAGCAAGAAGATCGGCGCACTGCGCGTCCCCGACGCGCTGATCACCGCCATGCGCGCCAGCATCTGCCTGCGGCTGGAGGTGCCCCTGGCAGCGCGGGTCCGCTTGCTGACCGAGGATTACATGCATTTCCTGCACGATCCCGGGACGATCAATCGCCAGCTCGCCTACCTCACGCCCTTACGCGGCAACGAGACTGTGGCGACGTGGCAGACGCTGGCCAATGAACGGGCGTGGCCCGAACTGGTGACCGCCCTGCTCGACCAGCATTACGACCCGACCTATCTCAAATCGCTCGCGAAAAATTACGCAGCCTCGCCCTCAGACCAGCTCTTCCACACGGACGATCTGTCGGCCAGCGGGCTGCAGCAACTGGCACGCACGATTCTGGCCGCGGCCTAGGCGCTTTCCCAGGACTAGAGCAGCTTCCCGAGCACGAAACCGATCACGATGCCGATGATGACCGCAATGGTCAGCCCGCGATAGGTCAGGACGTCCTTCGAATAGCCGCGCCGGATGGCGACATAGGACACCAGATAGCCGATCGCGTTGAGCAGCCAGATGAAGCCGATCGACAGGATCTTGACGATGATCGGGCCGATCACCGGCACCAATGCGATGACGCCCAGCAGCCAGACGAAGGCATTGGAGATCAGCCCCACCGCCACCACGCTGGCTGCGATCACGCCGCGGTCGACATTGAAATGCAGTCCCAGCCATACCAGCCCGCCGATCGCGCACCACAACGGCAGCATCACTTTCCAGTTGCGCCACCATGGCAGCCGTGCAGACGGCTCGTTCGGAGCGCCATCCGACACAGCCATGTTCAGCGCTCCAAGGCCCTCAGGTCGATGCCCGCACTGCCCCGTGGCGGACACCAGTAATACCCGCCGGTAAGCGGGCGGGTGAAGCGGAACAGCGCGTCGGTGATGCCATCGTCGTGGCCAGTCATACGACGCAGTTGCACTTCGAAGGCATCGAACGACTTGCCAAACGCCAGGAACACGAGTCCCGCATCTGCGCCCGCCACCCACGGCATGGAACGGCGCACCACGAAGGCCTCGGGTTCGAAATTCTCCTGCGCGGTGCGCTTGACGTGTGCCGATTCGGGCGCGTCATCGATCTCTTCATTGCTGTCGCGTTCGCGGCCGAAACAGTTGTCCTGCTCGGCACGGGACATTGCATCGAATCCGGGAAAATCATGCAGCCACTGCTGCACCGCCGCAAAACTGGAACCGTCGATACCCGCGCCCTGCCCCTGCGTCACCGCAGCTTCGACCGCATCCTCATCCTTGGGATTTTCGGTGCCGTCTTCGTAGCCTGTCAGATCACGGCAATCCTGGTGGCGGAAACTGACAATCGCCTGCGTCAATTTGAAGGCAGCCACAGCCAGAGTGCATGTTGTGTCGTCGGAATCGGAGGGCGCGCATCCGGCAGGACAGGGAAACCACGCAGCCCCTCAAGCTGCACGCCGAGGGCCTGCGTAACCTCCAGGCCGATACCCAGCACGGCCGAGTGACCGTCGCATTGCGCGGCCAGCGCATGCAGGGCTGACCGGCAATCGGCCCCTGGCTCCAGATCGAAGAACAGATGCCGTGCATGAAGGGGAATGGGATCGAAAATGGCGGGCTGGGCTGGCATGGCGTGAAAGCGATCAACGATAAGGGGCAGACAAGCGGCGGCCCGGCATGCTCAGCCGCGGCTCACCTCGATCATGTTTTGTACATGCTGCAGGCGCGCCAGCAGCCGAGCCAGCTGCTGCAGTTCCCGTATCCGCACGGTGAGCTGCATATGGGCATATTCGCCACGACTCTCGGTATTCACGCGCAGCACGTCGAGCCTGTCCTTGGCGATGACGTCGGACACGTCGGGTCGAAGGCCTTGAGGCGAATGTCCACCTCGAAGGCGGCATTTGCGTCGAGCACCCATTCCGCTGGCAGCATGCGGGCAGGATTGGCACGCTTGAGCGAGGCGCAGTCGTGACGATGCACGGTCAGTCCGCGCCCGACCGTGGTGTAGGCGACAATGTCGTCGGGTGGCTGCGGCTTGCAGCAACGGGCCAGCGTCAACGGCACGTCGCCCAGGCCAGGAATGGTGACGGGATTGCCCGATCGGGCGCGCGCACGCGGTTTGGCGGTGGGCGTCAGCGCCGGCGAAGGCTTGCCTGGCTCCTGCAGGGCATTGACCAGATCGCGCTGGCCGACATCGCCGCGACCGAGCGCAGCCAGGAACTCTTCCACCTTGCCGAACTTGAGCCGCTGCGCGAGCTTCTCCTGATTCGTGTCGCCCACGCCCAGGCGCTTGAGCTCTTTTTCCAGCAGGGTGCGGCCGAGGCTCACCTGCTCGCCGACATCGCGTTGGCGAAACCAGGTGCGCACCTTGGAGCGTGCGCGATGGGTGACCAGGTAGCCCAGTGCCGGATTGAGCCAGTCACGGCTCGGCTCGCCTTCCTTCACCGTGACGATCTCGACGCGCTGGCCGTTGTCTAGTACCGTGTTGAGCGGCACCATCGCACCGTTGACCTTGGCGCCGCGGCAGCGATGCCCCAGATCGGTGTGCAGCGCGTAGGCGAAATCCACCGGCGTGGCGCCCCGGTCGAGCGCCACGACCCTGCCCTGCGGCGTCAGCACGTAGACCTGGTCCTGGAACAGCTCGGTCTTGAACTGTTCGGTAAACTCGCTGCTATCGGCAACGTCGTCCTTCCATTCCAGGATGCGCCGCAGCCAGGCGATCTTTTCCTCGTACAGTGCGTCCTGGCGGCCGCCTTCCTTGTAGCGCCAGTGTGCGGCGACGCCGAGTTCGGCATGCCGGTGCATGTCGAAAGTACGGATCTGAACCTCGAGTGCCCGATCCTCCGGCCCGATCACAGCCGTATGAAGCGAACGGTAGTCGTTGCTCTTCGGCTGCGAAATATAGTCGTCGAATTCGCCCGGGATCGGCTGCCACAGGTTGTGCACCAAGCCCAGCACGGTGTAGCAGTCGATCTCGTGCTTCACCAGCACGCGCACCGCGCGGATGTCGTAGAGTTGCTCGAAACTCAGCCGTTTGCGCCGCATCTTGTTGACGATACTGGCGATATGCTTGGGCCGGCCGCTGACTTCGGCTTCGATGCCATGCAGCGCGAGTTCGGCCTGCAAGCGCTCGATAATGCCCTTGATATAGGCCTCGCGGTCGGCACGCTTTTCGTCGAGCTGCGCGGCAATGGTCTTGTAGGTATCGGGCTCCAGGTAGCGGAACGCCCAGTCTTCCATTTCCCACTTGATCTGCCACACGCCGAGCCGGTTGGCCAGCGGGGCGAAGAGTTCGCGCGCCTGCTGGCCCAGTGCCTCGCGCGTCGCGGCGTCCTGGCTCGCCGCGCAGCGCAGGGCATGCGTACGCTCCGCCAGCTTGACCAATACGACGCGAATATCCTCCACCATCGCCAACACCATCTGCCGCAAGGCCTCGAGCTGGGCATGCGGGTCGACGCGCTTGTCGGTGGCGCTGGCGGCCAAGGTCTCGATGCGAACCATCGCAGCCACGCCGCGGGCCAGCCGGGCAGCCGTGCCGAAAGTGGTATCGAAATCGGCTGTATCGCCCAGACAGGCATGCAACAAAGCGGCGGCGACGGCATCGGCCCCAACCCGCAATTCGGCCACGATCAAGGCCGCTCCTACACTGTGCGCAAATACCGGGGTACTGCCCAGTTGGGCATGGGCATACGCCAGCGCGCGCCAGGGCAGATCGTTTTCCGCCACCGGCAATACGCGCGCCAGCGCCTGCCGGGCCGATTCCGGATCAGTGGCTTCATAGCAGCGGGGGCGGGCAATGTCATTCATCAAACGAAACGGTATGCCAGTAGCGGCGATGGGACGGTCGATATTCTGAGGCCACCACCCCGGCTTCGCCAAACACCAGGCTGATGCGCCCTCCTGAGTCGCTGCGTAGAATGTCCGAATCCAGCGCGCGAAACCGCGCCACGACCTGCGGATGGGGATGGCCGAAACGATTGCGATACCCTACCGTGAAGACCCCATAGCGCGGATGCACCTGCTCGACGAACTCGGCCAGCGACGAAGTGCGGCTGCCGTGATGTCCGGCCACCAATACCGTTGCCGATATATCCGTGCCGGATTCCAGCAATTCGAGTTCGCCACGCCGTTCGGCGTCCCCTGTGATCAACAGGCTTTGGCCGCCCCGGGTGACTTTCAGCACGCAACTGTAATCATTGTCCCGGCGGTCGGGCTCTGTATACGCCGCGACAGGTGGATTCAGGATGTCAAAACGCACGCCGTCCCATTGCCAGTGCTGGCCGCGATGACAATGGGACGGCGACGGGGCTGCCGTCAGAAGCGGGCTCGCCGTCGGCAAACCGTGCAGCAACCAGCCTGTCGGAATATCGCGCAACACCGATCGCAAGCCGCCGCTGTGATCGTTGTCGTCGTGCGAGACGATGACACCGGACAATTTCCCGATGCCCAATGTGCGCAAATACGGCACGACGATGCGTTCGCCTGCGTCGCTGCCGGCAAACGCCGGGCCCGTATCGTAGAGCAGTGCATGCGCCGCCGTGCGGATCAGGATGGCCGTACCCTGGCCCACGTCGATCACGTCAGCCTGAAAGGTATCGGGTGCGATGCTCGTTCGCAGCGGGAAGATCAGCGGCAGCCACAACAGCCCGCCCATCGCCCGCATCGGAAACCCGCGCGGCAACAACAGCCACAGCGTACCCGTCACCGCCAGCAACAGCGCCTCCCCTTCCGGCACAGGTCGCGACACCACCGCCCACGGCAGTTCACTGGCCCAGATCAGCCCTTGGCCAAGCCAGGCCATCAACCAGGCGGCCACATGCCACAGCGGCGGCATGATCACCCCCAGCAAGGCCAGCGGCGTCACCAGCCAACTGACGACCGGAATGGCGACGGCATTGGCAAGCGGGGAAATCAACGATACCTGCTGGAACAGCAACAGCAGGGCCGGTGCCAGCGCCAGTGTGACTGCGCCCTGCACCGTCACCCAGGCACGCAGCTTGCCTGTTTGCCCCACGCGCCCGAATGTCGCCCACAGGATCGCAGCCATGGCGCCGAACGACAGCCAGAAACCGGCCGACAATACCGCCCACGGATCGATCAGCAAGACCACGAACAGGGCCCATGTCAGAGCAGAAAACGGCCGTGGTTCACGTCGTCCCCAGAACGCCAGCGCCAGCACGCCGAGCATGAACAGGGTGCGCTGCGCCGGTACCTGAAAGCCCGCGAGCAAGGCATACGCATACGCCGCCAACACGGCAGCCAGCAGCCCCGCCTGCCGGGCCGGAAGACGTTCTGCCGCGCGCGGCCAGCGTCGCCAGCCAAACGCCACCGCCCAACCGGCCAGGGCGGCAATCATGGTGACGTGCAAGCCGGAGATGGAAAGCAGGTGGTTTACCCCGGTCCGGGTGAAGGCGCGCCATTGGTCATGCGGAATGCTGCGTTGGTCGCCAACCACCAGGGCGGCGATGACGCCGGCGTAGGGTGTGTCGTCCAAGGTGGCAGCGATCCGCTCGCGAATGGCGGCACGCGCAGCGGCAATCCACGCAGCAGGCGTAGCTGCCTGCGCATCCAGACGCCGGGGAGAGGGTTTCTCGCGTACATATCCCGAGGCAGCGATGTCGCGTTCCAGCATCCAGGCCTCGAGGTCGAAGCCGTGCGGATTGTGCGTACCGTAGGGCCGCTTCAACCGTACCGTGAATTGCCAGCGCTCGCCCGCCTTCACGGTCGGATTGCGCGCGCCCTCGCGGGGCCAGTAGCGCGCAAGCTGGATACGATGCAGGACCGGGCCATGGGGCGTCAGGGTGCGCTCGACATCCAGCACGAAGCGCTCGCCTCGCGTGTCGGCCTGAGCCAGATCGTTCACCACGCCCACCACGGCAAGGTCCACCCCCTGCCAGTGATCCGGCAAACGATCGGCGAGGCGCAGGTCGGCCCGCCATGCGGCCCATGCAAATCCCAACGCAACCCCCAGCAACACCACTGCCAGACGGCGCAGCGTGTCAGGTACCTCTCTGGAGAAACGTGGAAGCCACACCGCCGCAGACAACAACGGAAGCAGCCCCAGCCAGCGGACAGAAGGCAGTGTCGCCTGTTGCTGCAGCAGCCAGACACCGAAGCAGAACGCGATGAGGGTGATCCGCATCGCGCGAACGCTCAGAGGGCTTGCAGCATCCCGTCGACCAGCCTGATCTGGCGGTCCATGCGCGCGGCAAGCTCGACGTCGTGGGTGACGACAACCAGGCTGGTCTCGTGTTTGCGGTTGAGTTCGCGCATCAGGTCGAATACGGCATTGGCGGTATGACGGTCGAGGTTGCCGGTCGGCTCGTCGGCCAGGATGCAGGCTGGCCGAGTGACCAGCGCACGCGCGATGGCGACGCGCTGGCGCTCGCCACCGGATAGTTCGCCGGGACGATGGACAAGCCGATGCCCCAGGCCCACCTCGTTCAGCACCTCGGTTGCGCGGGCCATGGCCTGGTCATGCTCCATACGGCGGATAGTCAATGGCATGGCTGCGTTTTCCAGCGCGGAAAATTCCGGCAATAGGTGATGGAACTGGTAGACAAACCCCAACGCGGTATTGCGCAGCTGGCAGCGCGCCGCCTCGGAAATGGCGAACGGATCCTGCCCCAGCAGCGCCACGCGGCCACGCGTCGGTACATCAAGGCCGCCCAGCAGATGCAGCAGCGTGCTCTTGCCCGAACCCGAGGCCCCGACGATGGCAACCGACTCTCCGGCATTCACTTCAAAGTCGACATCACCCAGTACCTGTACGTCGACCTTGCCCTGCCGGAAGGTCTTGCCCAACCCGCTACAGCGCAGCACGATCTCACTCATAGCGCAACGCCTCCGCCGGATTGATGCGCGAAGCGCGCCAGCTTGGGTACAGCGTCGCGGCCAGACTGATGAAGAGCGAGACACCGGCAATGATGCCCACGTCACTCCATACCAGTTTGGACGGCAGTTTGCTGATGTAGTACACGTCGGCCGGGAACAGGTCCATGCCGACCATGTGCTCGATGAAAGGCACGACGGTTTCGACGTTGAGCGCGAGCAGTACGCCGCTCGCCACCCCTAGCAGCGTGCCGAACACCCCGATGAACGCACCCTGCACGATGAAGATGGCCATGATCGACAAGGGCTTGGCTCCAAGCGTGCGCAGGATGGCGATGTCGGACTGCTTGTCGGTCACGGCCATCACCAGGGTGGAGACGATGTTGAAGGCCGCCACCGCGACGATCAGCAGCAGGATCAGGAACATCATGCGTTTCTCGATCGCCACGGCGCGAAAGAAGTTCGCATGGCTTTGCGTCCAATCGGTCAGGTAATAATGACCGGTGAGACTGTTCGCCAGTTCGCGCGTCACGAACGGCGCGCGGAACAGGTCATCGAGCTTCAGCCGCACGCCCGACACGTCGTCGCCCATGCGCAGCAGCTTCTGCGCGTCCTGCAGATTGATCAGGGCGAGGCCAGAATCATATTCGAACATGCCGGCCTCGAAGATGCCGATGACGGTGAACTGCTTGACACGCGGCATCACGCCTGCCGGCGTGATGTTGCCCTGCGGGGTCAGCAGCACCAGCTTGTCGCCGGGCACCACATCCAGTGCGCGCGCCAGCTCCGCGCCTAGGATGATGCCGAATCCGCCAGGCTTGAGATCGGTCAGCTTGCCCACCTTCATGTGCTGCGAAAAATCGGCTACCTGGCTTTCGAGTTCCGGCAGCACGCCGCGGATAATGGCGCCACGCACCATGTCGCCGTTGGCCAGCATGCCTTCCGCGTTGACATAGGGTGCGCCGGCGAGCACTTCCTTGTTCTGTTTGGCCTGTTCCAGCACATTGCGCCAGTCGGCCAAGTGGTCGGCCGACCCGCTGATCTCAAGGTGTGCCGCCACACCGAGAATGCGTGTCCGCAACTCATCCTGGAAACCGTTCATCACGGAAAGCACCACGATCAGCGCCATCACGCCCAGCGCGATGCCTGCCATGGAAACGATGGAAATGAAGGAAATAAAATGATTGCGGCGCTTGGCGTGGGTATAGCGCAGGCCGATCAAGAGCTCAAAAGGAAGCAAGGCATGACTCGCGGACGGAATACCCGAAGTATGCCATAGCTGCTTTTTCGCCCGTCGCCTACCCCCGCGGTCGATCGTCCAAACGATACTGATAGCAATATTTCAGGAATTTCGCTATATCCACCGTATAGCGCTGCGCCAGCCGGTTCGGTTCCAGGCATAAACGGAAAAACCATTCCATTCGCATCTTTTGTACAAGAATCGGCGCCCGGGGCTTATCGCCGCCCCAGAAATCGAACAATGCTCCCACCCCAGCCAGAATAGGGACATTCAAGTGCCGACGATAATCTAGTATCCATTTCTCCTGGATCGGATTGCCCAGCGCCACCAGCAGGATATCGGCCTGTGCCCGGTTGATCGTTTCCAGCAGATTCTGCTTGGTTTTAACGCACCGGTATCCATCGCACATGCCCACCACTATCTGGCCCAGTTGCCGCGTTGCGTATAACGCGGCTTGCCGCAACACCCCAGGTTTTCCACCTATCATGAATACCCTGAGCGGCGTGGCCGACTGGCGGAACAGGAACGGCACAAAGTCCGTACCATTCAGGTTCTCCTCGAAGTGTTCGCCCTGCATCAAGTTAGCGGCGATATCCATGCCTACACCATCATTGACGATGACAATTCCCTCCTGCGCCATTCGCACGTGCAAATCCCGGCATTGCACAATGAAGTTGGTATTTGCAAAAAATAACGCAACCTGCTCGCCTTGTTGCCGTCGCATGAGCAAGTACGCTGCAAGATCGGCTGACGTGGTTTTGCGAATGGCAAAACCGCCTATTCGAACGTTCTCTTGTGTTGACATGGTCAAATTCCTTTCGTGAACATGCGCGCATTGCGCATGGCCCGGAATTTCAGGTTGCCGCTTTCAGCGGCTCGGACATCCTCGTTAGCGGTTCCCGGGCAGGCTCCCGAATTCGATGCTTTGGATGTCTTGCGGAAGGGCGTGCTTCGTTCGTCCTTTGCCCATAACAAAAGGGAAAAAACGCCGTATGAACACTGAAGCTGGATAGCTCGACAACAACGCTGCTGTGGGAAACAGCAACGTCCAGATAAAAGAAGATTCCTTGAAGTCGTGAGGAAAGCCGAACGCCACGACGGCAATGCCGGTGAAGACGCTGAACATCAACAAATGGATGGGAAAAATAATGATGGTGTTTTGCGATAACCATCGGAAAACACGCGTAGCCGGCAGCCCGATGGAAAAGTAGAACAGCGCGAAAATCCCCAGATATGCGCCGATAAAATAAAGAGATCGGTAGTTGCCGAAATGAAGCGTATTCAAATCCACACTGCCATTGAGGTTCGCGACGAATGCAACGACGGCCAACATCAGGAACGCAAGAATTCGCGCGCCGGTCCTGGAAACCCTAGCTGACGTCGCCTTCTGATATCCGCGGAAAAAATGGCCGGCCGAATAAAATGCAATAGCCACGACCGCGTTATCCAGCCCCCAGGGCAGACGCGGCCAGGACCGATCGTAGAGAAGGACAAAAACAACGCCCAGTCCATTCAGCGCGACCAGCAGAAAGGCTGCCGAGAAATATTTCCTCGCAGCGAAGAAAATCAACGAGGCCGTGAAAAGACACGTAAAAAACCACAACACCACATTCACGAACAGTGCGTCGCCGTTTCCGACCAGAATGCCCATCAGGGGGGCTTGCCAGTCCATCCCAACGTATTTGACGGCGCTCGCCGCCATGTCATGCGTCGGCAGCCAATACAGATAGGACACCACGAAAAAGAACAGGTAGGGCAGTGCAAGTCCTTTCCACAAGGCGGAGAAGTACGCTTTATAGGGCAGGGCCAATTTGGCTTCGGTCAAAAGCAGTCCGGAAATAAAGAAGAACAGCGGCATGTGGAAGCTGTAGATCACATGCTTGATGAACGGATCCAGACCCGGGGCATGTCCGACGACGACCAACACCATCCCGATGGCTTTCATCGTGTCTACATACGTGAGCCTTCCCGCCCGCATTTCAGAAACCAATTCAGGATTCATGTTTGCGTTGACCATCGCTTTCGATCCCTTTACGAGGGGTGCCCCAAGACTTTCCCTGTGCGCTCATCCTCGCCGGGAGCGCGATTTTCCAACCCGCGACGCATAGGGAATCCTGACGAGCCCCGCTCGAAACCGGCCAGCCGACGAACCGCTCCGGCACCGGCGCCATAGGCGACTAAGCCGGCCATGCCGGCAATAATCAGCGAGGACCATTCCGTGATGTCCATGCCGGTCAACGGCAAGAGATGTATCAGGATGGCGCTAAGGGCGGCGCCCGCTCCTGCAGGCAGGATCGTCACCACGAAGCTGCGCAAGGACATGCCGAGTTGTCGGCCGATCGCGAACTTCATTGCCACCATTCCCGCCACGCTGCCCAGGGCAAAACCGGCGGCGACACCCGTAGCACCGTTCGTGCGCGTCAGCACCCATGCCAGCGTCGTCGCCAACAACATCTGCGCGAGTGCGAGTTTGGGAACACGTGAGGTTTGGCCCGTCGCGAACGAAAGATTCTGGCCGAGCGCGAAAACCGCCTGCCCCATGTAAGCGACCGACAGCCAGCCGAACAAGGCCGCGCTGGCGCGCCATTTCTCGCCAAAGACGATGACGACCATCGGTTCGGCCAGGGCGGTGACGATGGTATAAACCGGCGCCAGCAACAAGAGCGTCATGGCCAGCATACGGCCATAAATTTGTCGCAAGGCCGCCGGATCGCGTTGTTGCTGCACAAACAAGGAGACGCTGACGCGTCCCAGTGACGCGCCGATGACGAGATACGCTGCCGATAGCACGCGTTTGGCCAGATTGTATAGACCGGTTGCGTAGGGGCCGAGCAGCACCGTGACAAGCGCAGCATCTCCGCTTGTATTGGCGTAGTTCAACAATGCCGACGCGCTCACCTTATTCATCTCGCTGGCATGTCTGCGGATCAACGCAGTCGACCACGACCAGTGCGGCCGCCAGGTGCGCCATTCGGCCGCGACCGCAATCAGAAGCGCGACGACGCCTGCGACGAGCTGTTGCGCCACGAGCGCCATCGCCCCCGCGCCCTGATAGACCATCAACAACGCCACCGCTCCCCCTGCGCTCACCGAGCAGAGGGAACGGATCGCCAGCAGGCGGAAATTGCCTTCGCGCAGCAATCGGGCCTCATGGGCTCGAACCAATCCAAACAAGACGATGACAAGGCTCATGCCCAGCAGCACCGGCATCAGTTCGGGCGTTCCGAAAAAGCGCACCAGCAGAGGCGACGCGAGCGCCATCACGGCCGCCAGCACCAGCGACACGATCGTGCACAGGGTGAACAGCCAATCGAACAATGTATCGTTCGAGTCGACGCCGCGCACGACCGGCATCGCGATCGCATCAAGCAGCGTCATGCGAACAAACTGCACCATCAGGTGGGCAATGGCGAGCAGGCCGAATTCATGGGGCGTCAACCAGTGGGCGAGCACGGCGAAGATCGCGAAGGACAACGCCTGTTGCGCGAAGTTATCCGCGATAATGGGAGTCCTCGCCGCGATTTCGCGCACGGCCGGGCTGATGGAAAAGCGCGGCGCCATCGATCTAAAGCAAGAGGCGGTGAGAGCGAAAATCTTCACGCGACCGAATCCACCCCGGCACGCCATCCCCGAATGCGGGATTGCACGCTATGCCATTTGAAACGCGCTTGAGCTGGCCGCCCCGCGAACAAGGCGACAAGCGAGCCGGCCAGAGTACGCACACAGACCCAGGGGAAGTACCAGGCTGGAAATCCGGCGCGGCGAATCACACGCCCAAATCCGCTTTCGTAGCGGCCTTGCCGTTCGCGCGCGGCCTCGTCGAACGTGCTGGTTTTCACCGGATGCCGCAGGACCAGTTCGCGATCGAACATGATCCGGCCGCCGGCTTGCAGGCCGCGCAAGAGATAATCCGTTTCCTCGCCCGCTCCCCAGGCTGTGCCGGCGCCCACGCCCAGCGTCTCGTCGAAAGGTCCGATGCATTCGACCAACCCGCGACGAAGAAAAATGCTGAACGAAATGGCACCGCGCCAAACGGTATAGCGGTTGAGGACTTGCGAACGTCCGAGCCAGCGCCCCTCGGTACGGCCGTTCTCGTCGACGAAGCGCCCGGTCAGGCCATCGAGGCCCGCGTCGAGTTCGAAGCGGGACGCGACATAGGACAGCAATCCGTCGGGATACCAGCAGTCGTCGTCGGGAAAGGCCACAAGATCTCCGGTGACGTGCTGCAGTCCAGCATTCCGCGCGCGCGACAGCCCCTTGGAAGAGACGACGCGCTCGATTGGAAAATACGGGCGATACGCTTCGATCAAGGGCAACAGTCTGTCGTCGGGATTCTGATCGACGATGACAAGTTCGACGGCGGGATAGTCTTGTCTCTTCAGAGACTCCAGAAAACGACCGATTTCTTCGGTACGGCCCAGGGTGCCCATGACCAGGGAAAACTTCGGTGTGCGTTGTTTTTCGCCTTCGAAACGCACCGACGGCAGATGACTGAGCCATGCGTCGTAGAGCGCGCGAATCTTCCCGTAGGCGTTATCCAGATAACGTACGTTGCAACCCATCAGCGCGGCGGCCAGCCCGATGTGCAAACGATTGGTCCATACGAAATAGGCAGATTTCACAAACACCAGCAGGTCGCGGCTCACCAGATCCGATTCCTCGCGGAAACGGTATTGTGAACCGTAAAAACTAGGGACATCGCGACGTGGATCACCGGGTTCGGCGAACGTGGCTTCCGCATCGGCCCGTATCACGCACAGGGCGCCCCCCAGTGCAGGACGCAGGCGCCGCAGCGCCATCCGCCATCCAGCATAGGTGTGCAGTTGGCCGTAGCGTGCAAACCGGGCCCACATGCGCAGACCGCCATAGTGGCTGCACCGTGCGAAGAGTCGCTCCGGATCGATATAGAGGGCCATGTCGGGCGCGAACATCACCTCGGCCCTTGTTCCCGTGGCTTTCACGCGCGCCAGCGATTCGAGGTCGCGGCATACCAGCGTGAAGCGCGTGTCCAGGCGCCGGAGCAGATCCTGATGGCCGCGTATGGAGTGCGGCAACACGAGCGCACGCGCTACGCCGACCTGCAGACAGCGCGCCAGAAAATCGCGGCAATTATCGTATTCGGGAACCAGATTGCCACCGCCGCTGTAGATTGCCGTGTCTCCGGCAACGATGTCGCGCGTGGACGAGTAGCGGGGAGCGATCTGGCAGTCCTCGAAAAATTGCCAGGTTCCAGCGGCGATCAAAGCATCGCCGGCATTGCCCTGATTGGGAACATACTTGATCGCACCTGGGGCGTCCGCCTCCAACGCGTCGAGCGCGTCCCTCAGCGGTTGCCAGGCGCGGGTATCTTTAACGAGCATGGTCATCCTCCGGAAGACTGGGTTAACCCGCCCGAACATGCTGCGACGGCGCGGCGGTACGGCGCACCGACCGCACCAGCCCTGCGGAGCGGAGAGAAATAAGGGGGTTCCATGGCACACGGCTTCATAGGTATTTCTTCAATATGGCGGTTTGCGGCGCATCTTGTCCGTTGTGCGGTTCGATGCTAAATGGGTACGAGCCCCACCAGCTGCCCGCCGCCCAGTACGTCCATCCACGCCAGACGCTCGTGTCTTGCATATGTCCGAGGATCGCATCCAACGCAGCCAGGCACTCCTGGCCGGACGGCACGCCGAACTCACCCAGAAAGAGTTTCTGATTGTTGGTCTTTGCCCATTGCGTGATGTCGTCGAACATAGGCGACAATTTCTCGACTGGCACGCAAGTCCTGCCAGTGCCGGAATAGTTGGCGTCGGCGTATTGGTGGACTTCAAGCAGCGTACGATTCAACGGGTCCTTGAAGTTCGCGAAAGCTGATGCGTTCGAGGTCTTTCCAATTGTCTTTTCCCACTCGTGTACGCCGCTCCAGCGCCCACCTGAAGCCAGCAGGAGATTCTTTGCACCCGTTTTTCGAATCGCGACAATCGTGCGTTGCGCCGCATCGGCCCATTGTTCGATGGGCAGCTTGGCGGGCTCATTCATCAGGCCGAACGCGACGGTGCCAGCGTCGGGGAAATGAGCCGCCAGCCGCGTCCACAAGTCGATGAATGCCTCGACGGGCACCTCTTCCGTGCCTATGACATTGCCGCGATAGGCCCCATAGTTATGGACGTCAAGGATGATGCACATACCCTTCGCCTTGGCCAACGCCACGGCATCCGAGATATCTTTCAGTTCAGCTGCGTCGAGCTCTCCAAATAGAGTTGGCTGAACCCTCTCCCAGCGGAACGGCAAGCGAACTGCGTTCATTCCGATGGAAGAGAAGTACGCAAACTCCGCCTGGTTGGGATAGATATAGTCCTTGGAAAGCGTACCCGGCAGCTTGGTGCCGTTGAACTCCGCGCCCGACAAATTCACGCCCTTGAGTGCGTTTCCCGACTCGCAACCTGTCGCCATACCCGACGCGGCCCACCCGGCGGTGGCAAGCGCACTTAGCAGGCATACGGTTCGTTTGATCCTGCGTGTGGTCTTTATCGACATATGGCTTTCCTCAAGGTTGGATCAACCAGGGATCGATAGATATCAACGTATTGGTCAGCGACGTATTTCCAGCTGTAACGCTCGACAGAAGAGCGGACAAATTCCCTTCTAGGCAGATAGTCGTGTTCGCCCTGCTCGTGAAGCGTCAACAGGGAGTTGACCCCGCTCGCGAGTTGGCGCGTGTCAAGCAGCAAGCCTTGGCCCACTTGTTCGATCAGGTTCCGGAATGGGGGGATATCGCTTAACACGGGTATCAATCCGGCGCTCATTGCTTCAATCGGTGCAATACCGAAGCCTTCGTGATGCGACAGGCAAATGAAATAGCTGGATTGGCCGATCAGGGATGCCAATTCCTGATCAGAAGGGTTGGCCGCCAATCGTACAGAATCGACAAGCCCGTGTTGACGTATCCGATCCGCGAGCGCGGCCTGGGTATGGTCGTATTCTCGCCCCGCGATAATCAGCTTCCATGCAGGTTGCCGAGCTACCAGCTGACGGAAGAACTCGATGGTTTCCAGGAGTCCTTTGTTTTCCGACCAGCGGCCGAAATAGATCAGCGTCGGGGTCAGCTCGCGCGCCGACCGGTCCGCATATTTCTCAACGTTGACGCCATTCTCGATGACGATTTTCTTGGGCGATTGGACAATGGCGTTGAAAATCCTCCCATCGTTTTCGCTGGTCGCGACAACCCGGTCGTATGCAACGGATGACAGCCGGGTAGCCGTATTGAAATAGGCCTTCTTGAGCGTGGCGGCAAAACGGGTGTGAAAGAACCCGCCATGCGTGGAGGCCCCCATGGGACGACGATGGATC
>NZ_MEGP01000047.1:0-9739 GCF_001725555.1 Thiobacillus sp. SCN 63-57
TGCAGAAACTTGCTCCAGTAAGGGATGGTTTCCTTTTCCAGACTGAACACAGCCTTGTCCACGAACGGCAGCGGCTTGCCCGCGTCCGCCAGCAGACCCGCTTGGCGATCCACCGCATCACCGTCCTCGGGATAGGTTTCGCCGTGATAGTAGGGATTCTTCGTCAACACCATGCGGCGGTTGGGATCATTCTCTGACAGGTAGTAAGGGCCAGTCCCGACCGGCTGCCAGTCCAGAGTCAGGTTGTTGTCCGCCATACCCGGCTGCGCGTAGAAAGCGTCGGCCTCCCACGGAACAGGCGCAAAAAATGGCATCGCCAGCCAATAGATGAACTGCGGGTATTTCCCCTTGATGTGAATTCGATACGTATAGCGATCCACCACTTCCGCACCCGCCAGCGGAAAATCATTCAAGTTCAGCTCCATGCCGGGATGCGCCCTGGATACCTTCTCCAACGTGTCGCCGAGCGCTTTCAGGCCAACGATGTGTTCCGACATCAGCCCAAAAATCGGTGAACTCAAGCGGGGATTCGCCAGCCGCTTGATCTGGTAGACATAGTCGGCCGCAACGAGTTCGCGGGTGCCTGTCTGTGGAAAGTCGCTGATCTGCGTCTTGTCCTTCAGCGCGGCCACGTCCAGTGCATGATAGAGAAAGCGGCCCGTGGCATCCCGTGCAAATGCCGGGTGCGGCTGATAGCGGATGCCAGGACGGATCCGGATCTCGTACACGCTTTCGGCGATGGCTGTGGCGGGTGCATCATCGGCAAGCGGCTGGCCAGCCGCGTCGAAATAGCGCGGCTTGGGCACGGCCTCGGCCGTCAGCGGGATCAGCGTATACGGGCGCTTGAGGAAATGGTACTGCAGGGGCGGTTCGTAAATCTGCCCGGTAAATTCGGCTTCGTTCGAACTGTAAGAACGGGCCGGATCGAGATGTTTGGGACGTTCGGAAAACGCGCTGTACAACACATTGGCGTGCGCATCGGTGTCGGGGTAGGGATTGTTCCAGCTGTCGGAGCAGCCTGCCAGCAGGCCTATCCCCAGCAAGCTGATCCTCAATAAAATTGCCCCGATACGCACCATGGCGCCAGTGTACCCAAGCGCGCCGTCAACGTCAGCCGTTATAATCCGGAGCAACTCAACTCTTCGAGACCATCATGGGATTTCTTGCAGGAAAACGTTTGCTGATCACCGGCGTGATATCCAATCGTTCCATCGCCTACGGTATCGCCTCGGCATGCAAACGCGAAGGCGCCGAACTGGCCTTCACTTATCAAGGTGATCGCATCAAGGATCGCGTGACCGATTTTGCCAAGGAATTCGGCTCCAGCCTGGTGTTTCCGTGCGACGTCGGCAGCGACGAGCAGATCGACGCACTGTTCGCAGAACTCGGCAAACACTGGGACGGCTTCGACGGCCTGGTTCATTCGATCGCGTTTGCGCCAAAGGAGGCCCTGGCCGGCGACTTTCTTTCCGCTGTCACCCGGGAAAACTTCCGCATTGCCCACGACATCAGTTCCTACAGCTTTGCCGCATTGGCCAAGGCAGCCTTGCCCATGATGGAAGGCCGCAAGGCAGCGCTGTTGACCCTGTCCTATCTGGGTGCGATCCGATCGGTCCCCAACTACAACGTCATGGGCCTGGCCAAGGCCAGCCTGGAATCCAACGTGTACTACATGGCGCAAAGCCTTGGGCCCAAGGGTATCCGCGTCAACGCGGTGTCGGCCGGTCCAATCAAGACGCTGGCCGCCAGCGGTATCGCCAACTTCGGCGAGAAGCTCGACCTCGTCGCCCAGAATGCGCCCCTCCGCCGCAACGTGACGATAGAAGAGGTCGGCAATGCTGCAGCCTTCCTGCTATCCGATCTGGCATCGGGGATTACAGGCGAAATCACCTATGTCGACGCCGGGTTCAACTCGACCGCAGGCGCAGAATAATCCCACTCCGTGGACCAATAAAAAACGCGCACAAGGCGCGTTTTTTATTGCCATGCAACCGCGCGTCATCTACCTTCGATCGCATTCGGCTGGATTTTGACTTTCTGGCCTGCGGTGATCAATGCCAGCATCGCCTTCATGTCCGCGCGCTGCTGCGCCTGCGTCACGCCGGAGGAGACCGACGCCAGCAACGCAGGATCCGGTGTGCCCGCCTCCACCACGCGACTGATCCGCACGATCCGATATGAGCCATCAGGCCGCGCGAACCCCGTGTAGGCCGGCAGCTTGTCGGTATTCGCCCGGAATACCGCTTGGATGCCGGCTGCATCCAGCTCGGCAAACGGCTGACGCCCCACCACCTTGAACGCCGACCAGTTCAAACCCGCTTCATTGCCCTTTTCAAGCGTTTTGATGGTCGCCTCGCCCTTCTGGGCCAACAGCTTGGCGCTCTGCTCGGCACGCAGCCTGGTCTCGATCGCCGCGGATACTTCTGTCAACGGACGCAGCCGGGCCGGCCGATGATCGATTACCCGCGCCGCCACCAGCATACCGGGTTGCACCTCGATGGCTTCGGTGTTCTGCTTCGACTTGATCGAGTCCGGACTGAACAGCGCGGCCGACAATGCGGCATTGTTGAATGGCGGCGGTGCCGTCTTGGCGCTCATCCAGTCGCTCTGCCTGATGCTGAGCTTGGCTGCGGTAGCGGCAGGCTGCAGGGACTGCGCGTTTTCATAGACCAGGTTGCCAAAGTTGTCGGCCAGGCCCGCAAAGACTTTTTGCGCCTGCTGTTTGCGCAGTTCATCGACGACCTCGGCGCGTACCTCGTTCAGCGGCGCCAGCTTGGCAGGCTGGATGCCATCCAGCCGGATGATGTGATAACCGAAATCGCTTTCGACCGGTCCCCGGATTTCGTGAGGCTTCATGCTGAATACGGCATCCTCGAAGGGCTTGACCATCATGCCGCGAGCAAAGCTCCCCAGGCTGCCATCCTGTGCGGCCGAGCCCGGATCCTGCGACTCGGTACGTGCCAGTTCGGCAAAGCGTTCCGGCGCTTTCTGCAGGATCTGAACCAGCTCGGTCGCCTTGGCCTTGGCCTTGGCCCGCGTTGCGGCGTCGGCATTCTTATCCACCGCAATCAGGATGTGGCTTGCACTGCGTTGTTCAGGCCGCCCAAACTTCGTCGCATTGGCCGCATAGTAGTCGGCTACTTCCTTGTCGCTCACCGCGATACCGGCCGCCACGCTGGCCTTGTCCAGCACCAGATATTCGGCGCGGATCTGTTCAGGCTCGGTGAATTCTGCTTTATGGGCCGCGTAATCACGTTCCACGTCGGCTTGCGTGACCTTGACGTCCGAAGCCACGGTGGAGGCCGGCAGGTCGGCCCAGGCGATTTCACGCTGTTGTGAGACCAGGCGCGCAATCTGCGTCAGCGAGGTATTCGACGGAAAGGCCGCGAGCGTCACCGGACTGGCTACGACCTCCAACATGAATCCCTGACGCAACTCGTTTTCAAAGGCTGCCGGCGTACGGCCATTCTGGCGCAAGACCGCTTCATAACGCTGCTGGGAAAATTTGCCGTCCTGCTGGAATGCCGGAATCTGAGCGAGCACGGAGGCAAGATATGCATCGGGCGCCAGGAATTTGTTTTTTTGCGCATCCAGCAACAAGGCCTTGCGCTCGATCAGGCTGTCGAGCACCTGTTTGCGGAAATCGGCGCGCTCCGGGACAGCGGGATCGAACGCAGCCCCCAGCGCCTCGCGCATGCGATCGGTCTGCGCCTGGATTTCCCGTGCCAGTTCTTCGCGCGAAATCCCCACATCGCCAACCTCGGCGACCATGCCGCCGCTTTTGTCGCCCCTCATGTAGGAGTCCACGCCAAACAGGGCGAAGGTGATTGCAATCAAGGCCAGTATGGCTTTGGCCAGCCAACCCTGTGCATGCTTGCGGATTGCTTCGAGCACGGTCTTTTACTCCGAAAAAAACGTCAGCGCGGATTTTCGCGCACTTTGCGCTTCGCGTCTCGCCCTGGTGCGATTAAATATGGTCGCCATGAAATGGGGCACGAGAAAACCCAAGACATGGAATGCAAATGAAAAAAGGCGAACTCGCGTTCGCCTTTTTGGTGTTGGCGGAGTGGACGGGACTCGAACCCGCGACCCCCGGCGTGACAGGCCGGTATTCTAACCAACTGAACTACCACTCCCTTGTGCTGCAAAAACTGTACTGCCTAGTACTCGACCGCTTATTTTTTTCTTACCCGGCTGGTGGGTGCTGAGGGGTTCGAACCCCCGACATTCGCCTTGTAAGGGCGACGCTCTACCAGCTGAGCTAAGCACCCGACAAAGACCAAAATTCTACAACATTTTTTTCGACCCTGCCAAGCACTCGCGGACTTTATTATTAATTGATGGCGTCTTTCAGGCCCTTACCGGCGCGGAACTTCGGCACTTTCGCGGCTTTGATCTTGATGCTTGCGCCGGTACGCGGATTACGGCCAGTACGTGCGGCACGCTTACCCACATAGAAGCTGCCAAAACCCACCAGCGTCACCATGTCGCCCTTCTTCAGCGCTTTCTTGACTGCCTCGACCGTTGCGTCCAGCGCACGACCCGCAGCAGCTTTGGAAATGTCAGCCGAGTCAGCGATGGCGTCAATCAATTCGGATTTGTTCACGTGTTGTCCCCTTCACTCAAGTGGCACAGGAAGACCCTGTGGCCGCTTTTATAGCAACCCGCAAAACCTTGTGTCAAGCGGTTTCCCGGGCAGTTGACAAAAAAATCCCGCGACTGGCGCGGGATTCGGACGAGTGGTTGAAAAATACCTAGTGTTTAAGCGCCGCGGCGGCGGTCCCGTCTTCTTCCGGCACAGCTATTGCCGGCGCGTCGGCTTCAGGTTCGTCCTGCAAGGGCTCGGGCGCATGTTCCAGTGCCAATTCAAGAACCTGGTCGATCCACTTGACCGGATGGATGTCGAGCTTGTTCTTGATGTTGTCCGGAATCTCGGTCAGATCCTTCACATTTTCCTGCGGAATCAGCACCGTCTTGATGCCGCCGCGATGTGCCGCGAGCAGCTTTTCCTTCAGGCCACCGATCGGCAGTACCTCGCCCCGCAACGTGATCTCACCGGTCATGGCCACGTCGGCTCGCACCGGAATTCCGGTCAGGATCGACACCATCGAGGTGCAGATTGCGATACCGGCGGACGGACCGTCTTTCGGCGTCGCACCTTCCGGCAGGTGGATGTGGATGTCGCGCTTCTGGTAGAAGTCTTCCTGAATCCCCAGTTTGCGGGCACGCGAACGCACCACGGACAGCGCAGCCTGAATCGATTCCTGCATCACTTCGCCAAGCTTGCCGGTCGTGGTCATCTTGCCGCGCCCAGGCAGCGAAACCGCCTCGATTGTAAGCAATTCGCCGCCCACCTCGGTCCAGGCCAGTCCCGTCACCTGTCCCACCTGGTTGTTCATCTCCGCGATACCGAAACTGAAGCGCCGGACGCCGAGGTATTTCTCCAGATTGCGCGAAGTGACCGAGATCTTGCTGCTCTGTTTCTTCAACAACAGGGCCTTGACGGCCTTGCGACAGACCTTGGAGATTTCACGCTCCAGGCTGCGCACGCCGGCTTCGCGCGTGTAGTAACGCACGATGTCGCGTATGGCCGACTCGGCAATGGCGAGTTCGCCTTCCTTGATGCCGTTGACCTTCAACTGCTTGGGCACCAGATAGCGCTCGGCGATGTTGATCTTCTCGTCCTCGGTGTAGCCCGACAGGCGGATCACTTCCATGCGATCGAGCAGCGGCGCAGGCAGATTGAGCGAGTTCGCGGTGGCGACGAACATCACGTCGGACAGGTCGTACTCGACCTCGATGTAATGATCCTGGAAGGTGTGGTTCTGCTCGGGATCGAGCACTTCCAGCAGGGCCGAGGATGGATCGCCACGGAAGTCCTGGCCCATCTTGTCGACTTCGTCGAGCAGGAACAGCGGGTTCTTCACGCCGATCTTGGTCAGGCTTTGCAGGATCTTGCCCGGCATCGAGCCAATGTAGGTACGACGATGGCCGCGAATCTCGGATTCGTCGCGCACGCCGCCCAGCGCCATGCGCACGAACTTGCGATTGGTCGCGCGTGCGATCGATTGGCCCAGCGAGGTCTTGCCGACGCCAGGCGGCCCCACCAGGCACAGAATAGGCGCTTTCACCTTGTCGACGCGTTGCTGCACCGCAAGGTATTCCAGGATGCGTTCCTTGACCTTGTCGAGGCCGTAGTGGTCCTGGTCGAGGATTTTCTCGGCCTTCACCAGATCCTTGCTGATCTTGGTCTTCTTCTTCCATGGCAGGCCGACCATCGCTTCGATATAGCTGCGGATAACGGTGGCTTCAGCCGACATCGGCGACATCATCTTCAGCTTCTTCAGCTCACCCATGGCTTTGGCTTCGGCCTCCTTGGACATGCTGGCCGTCTTGATGCGCTTTTCCAGTTCCTCCAGTTCGGCCCCTTCCTCGATGTCGCCGAGTTCCTTCTGGATCGCCTTCACCTGTTCGTTCAGGTAATACTCGCGCTGGCTCTTCTCCATTTGCCGTTTGACGCGGCCACGGATGCGCTTCTCCACCTGGAGGATGTCGAGTTCGCCTTCCAGCAGGCCGAGCAGATGTTCAAGGCGCTTGTTGACGCCGATCATCTCCAGCACTTCCTGCTTCTGTTCCAGTTTCAACGGCAGGTGCGCAACGATGGTATCGGCCAGGCGGCCACCCTCGTCGATGCCCGACAGCGAAGTCAGAATCTCCGGCGGGATTTTCTTGTTCAGTTTGACGTACTGGTCGAACTGCGTCAGCAAGGCGCGGCGCATGGCTTCCACCTCAACCAGCTCTTCGCCTTCGGCAGGCAGAATCTCGGCGCGCGCAGCCAGATGCGTCCCTGCATCGGTCACTTCCAGCACGCGGGCGCGCTGATTGCCTTCGACCAGCACCTTGACCGTGCCATCGGGCAGTTTCAACATCTGCAACACGGTGGCCACACTGCCGGTGTCGTAGAGGTCCTCGGGTGTGGGATCATCCTGCGCGGCTGTCTTTTGCGCGACCAGTAGGATGCTCTTGCCGGACTCCATCGAGGTTTCCAGCGCCTTGATCGATTTCGGGCGGCCGACAAACAACGGGATGACCATATGGGGGAATACCACCACATCCCTAAGCGGCAACAGCGGCAGGTCGATCTGTTCCTTGGATATGTTGTCGCTCATCATGATTTCCTGGTAAGGGTTAAGGAAAGGATGCGCGGCACTCAACCACGCTCATCCATAATTGGGGGGCATAGTTTGGAATTCAAGATGGCTGACAGGTTCCCTATCAGCCATCCGGGTTCAGGCTCCGGCAGCCAGCGGCTGCTCGTCCTGATCGGAGTAGATCAGCAAGGGCTTGCCGTCGCCGCTGATCAGGCCGTTGTCCACCACCACTTTGCTGACCCCTTTGAGGGAAGGCAGGTCATACATCGTGTCGAGCAGGGAATGCTCGATGATCGAACGCAAACCGCGCGCGCCGGTACGGCGCGCCAGTGCACGCTTGGCAATGGCGTTCAACGCATCCTCCCGGAATTCCAACTCGACGCCTTCCATCTTGAAGAGTTTGATGAATTGCTTGGTCAACGCATTCTTTGGCTCGGTCAGAATCTGAACCAAGGCAGCCTCATCCAGTTCATCCAAAGTCGCAACAACCGGCAAACGTCCGACAAATTCGGGGATCAGGCCGTATTTGATGAGATCTTCAGGTTCGACCTGATGCAGCAATTCGACATCGCGCTTGGTCTCGTCGACATTCTTGACCTGCGCACCGAAGCCGATGCCACCTTTCTCGGTACGGCCACGGATGACCTTTTCCAGTCCGCTGAATGCGCCGCCGCAGATGAACAGGATATTGCTGGTGTCGACCTGCACAAATTCCTGATTCGGGTGCTTGCGCCCGCCCTGCGGCGGCACCGAAGCGGTGGTGCCTTCGATCAGCTTCAGCAGTGCCTGCTGCACCCCTTCGCCCGAGACGTCGCGGGTGATCGAGGGGTTGTCGGCCTTGCGCGAAATCTTGTCGATTTCGTCAATGTAAACAATGCCTTGCTTGGCCTTGTCGACATCGTAATCGCATTTCTGCAGCAATTTCTGAATGATGTTCTCGACATCTTCGCCGACGTAACCGGCTTCGGTCAGCGTAGTCGCGTCGGCGATCACGAAGGGCACATTCAGCAGACGCGCCAGTGTTTGCGCGAGCAGGGTTTTGCCTGAGCCGGTCGGTCCGATCAGCAGGATGTTGCTCTTGGCCAGTTCCACCTCGCCCGTGCTCGAATTGCTGCGCAGGCGCTTGTAGTGATTATAAACCGCCACCGCCAGCGCTTTTTTCGCCTGGCTCTGGCCAATCACATACTGATCCAGAATGCCGCTGATCTCGTGCGGCGTAGGCAGATCGGAACCTGCACCGCCCTTTTGGTTGTCCGCCTGCTGGATTTCCTCGCGGATGATGTCGTTGCACAGCTCGACGCATTCATCGCAGATGAATACTGACGGCCCAGCAATCAGCTTGCGTACCTCATGCTGGCTTTTGCCGCAGAAGGAGCAGTATAAAAGTTTGTCGCCCGAGCCTTTGTCCGCCATGCCAGTTCCTTGCTTAATTGCCTGATGCCTCAATGCGGCTGGTCAGCACCTTGTCGACCAGCCCGTACTTCACTGACTGTTCCGCACTCATGAAATTGTCACGATCTGTGTCACGTTCGATCACGTCCATGCTCTGCCCGGTGTGCTTGGCCAACATGTCGTTGAGGCGCGCCTTCAGATAGAGGATTTCCTTGGCGTGGATTTCGATGTCCGACGCCTGTCCCTGGAAGCCGCCCAACGGCTGGTGAATCATCACGCGCGAGTTCGGCAGACAGTAGCGTTTGCCCTTGGCGCCCGCAGTCAATAGGAAGGCGCCCATGCTGGCCGCCTGACCGATGCACAAGGTGGACACGTCCGGCTTGATGAACTGCATCGTGTCGTAGATCGCCAGTCCCGCCGAAACCGAACCGCCTGGCGAGTTGATGTAGAAATAGATGTCTTTGTCGGGGTTTTCCGACTCCAGGAACAGCATCTGCGCAACCACCAGGTTGGCCGTCGCGTCATTCACCGGGCCTACCAGGAAAATCACCCGTTCCTTGAGCAGGCGCGAGTAGATGTCGTAAGCGCGCTCGCCACGGCCGCTTTGCTCGACGACCATGGGCACCAGCCCTAAACCCTGCGGCTCGAAAGGCTGCGAATTGGAAATACCGTGTTCAAAATCAATACGCATCAGGCACGTCCCATCAATTCTTCAAAAGAGGTTGTCACGTCTTCCACTTGGGCCTGACCTGCGACCCATGCTACCACATTCTCTTCCAGCGCTAGGGACTCGATCTCCTGCATCCGTTCCGGGCTCTGGTAATACCACTGCACAACCTGCTCCGGCTCCTCGTAGCTCTGCGCCTGTTCCTGGATCAGATTGCGAATCTGCTCGGGCTGGGCCACCAGCTTGTGCGCCTGCACGATCTCGGCCAGGATCAGGCCCAGACGCACGCGACGTTCTGCCTGTCCAGTAAACATATCGGCAGAGAGCTTCATGGTCTGAACCCCGCGCGACTGCATATCTGCCTCGGTCATTTTCATCAGTCGCCCGGTTTCCATCGCCACCAGACTCTGCGGCAGATCCAGCGTACTTTTCTGCAACAGCAACTCCATCGCCTGCTCTTTCAGTTTGGTCTGTACGCGGCGCTTCGCTTCACGCTCCAGATTGGACTTCACTTCGGCCTTGAGTTTCT
>NZ_MEGP01000048.1:0-9367 GCF_001725555.1 Thiobacillus sp. SCN 63-57
ATTGTCCCAGGCATACCAGTAAAAGCGAGACAGGCCTGCCGACCAACCCAGAATCAATGCGCGCGCCACATAGGCGGCAGATTCTCGATCATCCAAATCGAGCCAGTCGCTGCCGGCGGCGCCAATACGCGGCGTCATAGGTTTGTTTTCGATTCGCCACCCGGTTTCTGTATTCCACAGGGGTTTGGTGCCTTGCCCATGGTTTCGCATGATCTGCTGCACCTGCCGGATCACTGGCAGCATCGCTTCGGGCGATCTTTGTGGAACGTAAAAATGATAAGCAATGACATCGGCATACTGACCGCCGCCCATCGCGAGGTAATTATTCAGCCACTCCGGGTTGCGCCCTCCACCCGTCACTGAAGGCGAGACGACGATGACGTCGGGGTCGATTTCCTTCAGGGTTTCATAGGCGATGCGCGCCATCTGGATCAATTTTTCCGGGCTGCCCGAATAAAACCCCTTCAGATTCACTTCGTTCCATAGCTCGTACGCGTAAACCCGTCCCTTGTAGCGCGTGGCAACGGTGCGGACGTAGTTACGCCAGTCGTCCATGCTCAGGGGCTCGGCGGCGTTGCCGGGTTTGTAGCTGGAAGGCTCATTAGGCCGTGCTGAAGCCCAGGTGGGCGACAGGCCCAACGGCAACAGCACATCCACCTTGGCCAGGTTCGCCATCGTCACGTATTTGTCCAGCGTGGCGAATTTCCACTGGCCCTTTTCCGGCTCCAGATTGGGCCAGGCGACATAGGCATCCCATAGCCGCCAGGATCCGAATTTCACGGTGGGCCAAGCAGTCAGGCGATCGCCGTCAGACAGCCACGGCTGCGGTTCCACAGTGCGGTGGATATGCATGCCGAAATAGGTCGCCGGCACCGGGCCTGGCACCGGCGTCGTCTGGACAGCACACGCCGACAGCGAGGCAGCGACCGTAAACAGCAGCAGAAATATGCGAGATATCCGGCTTGCCACCCTGCTCACGACTCCCTCCTTTTCCAGCGCAGATAGCCTTCGATGCGTCCCAAGCTGGTGAACAGGGCGCGTCCGATCTGCGACGGGGACAAACGAGGCAGCGCGTTAACAACCGGCGCCAGCAATCCGCGCGCCACCACGTATGTCGATAGCCTGTGCTTGGCATAGATGGCGCCTGTGCCCCGGCTGCGGTACCGGGCCTGACGGCAGATTGCCTTGAAGTTGCCGACGGGCCTGGGAGCATAAGCATGATGCACCCGTATCTCGGGGCAATAGCGCAAGTGTGCGCCTGATGCCAGCGCGCGCAGAATGAAGTCTATCTCCTCCGCCGCGCCGTACCATTGACCGACACCGAGCCGCTCGTCGAATCCGCCGAGCGATTCAAACAGCTTGCGGTCGAGAAACAGCGAAATCGAGCTGGCATGCCCCCCCCGGAATTCCCGCCAAGCGTCATGCTCCAAAAAATATGCTTGTCCAGGCGCCGCCTCTCCAGCCTGCTCGACCCAACAGCCGATCATACCGCCTAGGGCCTCCCCCTCTAGGAACGCACGCCTGACGTGCTCGATCACCCGGTCTTCATACCAGCAATCGTCATCGGGAAAGGCGAGGATGTCATGCCGGGCAAGCGAGATGCCCAGATTACGCGCCGCCGAAAGACCGGGCGTGTCCATCCGCACATGGCGTACGTCCAGCCCACCCTCACGGGCCTGCTCCACAAAGGGCGCTAACCGCTCATCCGGGTTCTGGTCGACGATAATCAACTCAAAGCCACGGTCGGTCTGCGACAGGAACGAGTCCACCGCCCGCCCCAATTCCTCCGCGCGGCCGTAGGTAGCCAGGATAAGAGAGACGTTCATACCATGGCCCCTTTGCTTGCCAGAGCTTGCCGCCAGACTGACCAAACCGACGTTCTCAGCCAATACGACGCATTGCCGCGTGCGTGCCGGTCGACAAGCAACCGCCATGCCCCGGCGAAATCACCTTGTGTGGCGCGCATCCTGGCAATATTGATGTAGTGCGACGCCAGCAGGCGTCGCGCGCCACGCAGGTGACGGGCAGGATAATCACCGCTATCGATCCGTTCAGCCAGCCGGACATAGCAGGGCAACACCTCTGTCAGCGGCACGCTTGCGGTCAGGCTGCTGGCGACATCGACGCGATACAGCGCCAACGGCCTGGCGCTGTAGGCCACGGGATAGCGCTCGGCCAGACGAAACCACACGTCCTGGTCCTCGCCGAGCCGCTCGCCGAGCGGGAACATGGTACCCAGATCAAGCAGGCCTTGACGCCGCACGCAGATTGATGAGGTAAAAATGAAGGCGCCCTGGGTCCACTCGCTGAAAAATGACCGCACGATTCCGGAAAATGGCTCGACGCCGTGCGCCTCTCCAGGTTCCGAGCGCACATCGGCAGCGCCGGTAAAGCGCCGGTAAGCTGTCGCAAACAGGCCAGCCTGCGGAAAACGCCGGATCAGTCCGGCAATTTCCTGCAGAAAACCCGGCAGATACAAATCGTCGGCATCCAGGAATGCGACGAAATCCGCCTCGCAGGCCAGGATGCCGCGATTCCGCGTAGCGGAGACACCGGCGTTGTCCTGTCGTAGCAGTTTGATGCGGGGATGGTCCCGCATCAGGCGCGCCACCACTTCGGCGCTGCCATCGGTCGAGCCATCGTCCACCACGATCAGTTCATGCAGCCATGTGCCCTGTGCCAGGACGGAACGGATCGACGCCTCCACATAATCCTGCTTGTTGTAGAGCGGCATCACCACCGAGATGCGCGGCTTCTGCGTGGCTTGCTGCGGGCTCGTCATGCAGTCATTTTCCATGTGCGTGCCGCAGTTGCGGTGCCAGCAACCAGCCTGCCAAACGCGCGGCACGGGCCGGCAGACGCTGGAGGCCGCTCACCAGCAGGCTGGAAAGATCCAGGGTAAGCATGCCCGGCAGCGCTCGCAACGCCAGTGTTACCGTCAGGCCGCACACGGCGATAATGGCCGCCAGCCTGGCCTGATTGCCGGGCAGCAATTCGGCAAGAAACTGGTCGGTTCCCCAGGCGGCAAATCCGGTGAGCAGGCTCAGTGCAACGCCGCCTCGCAGCGCACGCGCACATTCGGTGAGCGGCAGACCGATCTGGTGGATTGCCAGCACGGTGAATACCAACGTACGCAGGACAAACAGCCCCAGCACCGTCCACGCCAGCGCGGCGAGCGAAAACTGCACGGCCACCAATGCACCGAGCAGCCACAGCCCTGCCAGGGGAAGTTGCAACTTGAATTCCAGCGTGGCGCGTCCGGTATTCCACAGCACCGGCGTAGTGATGCCCCACAACAGCGCAATGGGCATGGCCAGCGCGATCGGCCGCAGCACCACATTCGCCTGCGCCCAATGCTGCCCATACAGCGCTAGAACCAGCGTGTTCGACACCGCGGCCATGGAAACGAACACGGGCATGACCACCAGTGCGATGCCCGCCATCAGCAGCAGGTAGGCCTTGCGGATGCGCTGCGGATCGTCCTGCATTTTGGCGCAGGCGGAATACAGCACCGGCTGCATGAAACTTAGGATGGTGTTGGAGGGCGTGTTGACCAGATTGTAGGCATTGGCGTAGAGGCCGATCGAGACACTGCTCAGCGTGCGCGCCACCACCGTGCGATCGATGTTGCCGATCAGCCAGTTGGTGAGGTTAGTCAGCAACACGGTGCCGCCAAAATGCCCCATGCTGAAGGCATCGGGATGGCGGAACAGGGGCGCGAGCGGATGCCGCGTCGCGCGATACATCAGGACCAGCGACACCAGGCTTTGCGTCGCCCAGGCCGCCACCAGCGCCCACACCCCAGCGCCGGCGAGCGCCAGCGGAATGCCCAGGCAGACATAGCCGATGAAATAGGCAATGGTCTGCGCGATCTGCAGCGCCTTGAAATCCAATTCGCGCTTGAGCAGGTTGAGCGACACCGCGCCAGCCGCCTGCAGCAGCGCTAGCGGCGCCAGCACCAGGATGATCGCTTCCAGGCGCGGTTCATGGAAGAACCCCGCAAGCGGCCCGGACAGGATCGCCAGCAAGCCGGTAATGACCAGCCCGAGCATGATCTGCAGAGTGAATACGAACCGGATATGCGTGCTGTCCACCTGCTTGCGTTGGATCAGGCCATAGGCAACACCGACGTCCGAAAAGAAAGCGGAGAAGCTCATCACCACCACGCTCATGGCGAACAGGCCGTACTGCGCGGGACCCAGCAGGCGCGCCAGCACGATCTGCGCGCCCATCTGCATGAACAGGCGCAGGAAGGCGCCGCCGCCGCCCCACAGGAATGCCGAGACGCTGCGCGCACCCAGGCCTTCGCCCGACCGGCTCACGATAGCCTGCGCTCCGGATTGCGCGGGGGGCCAGGTGGGCGACCTAAAAACATGACGTGGCTTGGCTTGCGTTTATGTGAGCTGCGGCAATTGCGCAGGCTTTATAGCGGTTGCTTCGGCTGCCTGAAGCGAAGCGGAAGCTTGGCCCGCAGCGGAGGCCTGCCGCGCCAGCATGACAAGCACCGCAAACACCACGGCATGAACAAAGAAGGTGGCATCGAGCAATACTGAGAAACGAATGGGCACTTCCGTCATGGTGCGGCTCAGAATCAGCAGCAGCAGCGCCAGGGTCACGCCCCGGGTCGGCCCGGCAAAGCGGACGGCGTAGTAAACCAGGGCCGCCAGGTATGTAAGCATGCTGGTCAGTCCGACGATGCCGGCTTCGCCCAGGGCCTGGAGAAACTGATTGTGCGCGTGCCACGCGGCCAGGGCGCCATGGTGTCTGATGCGGAAATCCAAATCCCACAGATTTGGGCCGTAGCCGAACCAGGGACTTTTTCGCCAGGTGTCAAGGGTGACCCGCCAGATATCGGTTCGTCCGGTCAAGGTGGAAACGTCGCTGTCGGCCATCAGCGCGTGGAACACCCGGCTAGCCTCACCCGAGAACATCCACAGAAGCATGAGCCCGGCCCCCATGTACGCGCCGAGTGCCGTGATGGTGCCCCAACCAATGCGGGCCGATCTCAATTCCTGGCCGAATTGCCTGCTCACGCGCGTCACAACGATGACGAACACGATCAATAGCGCGGTGAGCCAGATAGTTTTGGACTGGGACAGCACCAGCACCGCCGCCGCCGAAACGACGCCCAGCATATGCCAGGGATTTTTGCCCCGCACCCAGTACGCCAGAATTAGATACAACAGGGCCAGCGGCGCCAGGGAGTTGGCATGCGGCGCCAAGCCATGCAGCCGGTAATGGAAGCCGGGAATGATGCCGACATAGCCAGTCTGGACGTAATGCGCTGGCTGGATCACGGCCAGTACCAGCGAACCTATCATCAGAAAAGCCAGCACCCGCTTGGCCTGAATTGCCACCTGCTCGGGCGCGATGCGCGGCATTACCAACAGCGTGGCCAACATCAAGACCGTGTAGAGCGATTGATGGATGAACGCCGGCTTGGTGCCCAACCCTGCGCTGGTCAGCATGGTAGTGAACACTGCACCCAGCCCTACGGCCAGGAAGGTACCGCCGGAGAGTTTCTGGCGCCGGATCAGGGCCATGAGCATCACCACCCCAGCCACGCTCACAATGGCGACGGTCGACAGACGCAACGCCCACGTCACCGGCCCCGAAATGGCCGTATAGCCTGCCAGCGTAGCGTCCGCATCGGTCAGGTATTCGCGTGGCGCGGTCATGATGCGCAGGGCGGGCGCCAGCATCATCAGCCACAAATACACCATCATCACGCCCTTCGACCCGAATCGCTCGACGCCACGTGAAGCGGTGAACACCCCCAGCACGAGGGCGATCGCCGCCGAAATAGCAATGAATACGTAAATGCTTATATACAGTGCATACATACGCGAGCTCTCATGACAGGCTGTGTCCGGGGTGCAACGTCAGGCCGTGGACTTGGAGCGGATTGCTGGCACCGGCTGCAAGCCGCCGAGGAAATCCTGATAGGCACGCGCCAGTCCCTCGCGCATTTCCATATGTGCGCTCCATCCCATGGCATTCAATCGCCCCACGTCCATCAGCTTACGCGGCGTGCCATCCGGTTTGGTGCTATCGAATTCAATCATGCCCTGATATCCCACCACGTCCTTTACAGTCTCGGCCAGCTCGCGAATGGTGAGATCATGACCCACGCCAATGTTCATCAATGGTGCCAGCCCATCGTTGCGGTCCTGACCCAGCAAGGGAACAAACTGCTCATCCGGCAGGCTCATCAGGTAGACGCAGGCATCGGCCATGTCGTCGCTGTACAGGAATTCGCGCCTGGGCGTGCCGGTTCCCCACACGGTCACGTTTGGCGCATTTGCCAGCTTGGCTTCGTGAAAGCGGCGTATCAGTGCGGGTATGACGTGGGAGTTTTCCGGGTGGTAGTTGTCGCCCGGGCCGTACAGGTTGGTCGGCATGACGGCCAGATACTGGGTCTTGTATTGCCGGTTGTAGGCCCAGCACATTTCGATGCCGGCGATCTTGGCCAAAGCATAGGGGCGGTTGGTGGGCTCCAGCTCGCTGGTGAGCAGGTGTTCTTCCTTCATCGGCTGCGGGGCGAGCTTGGGATAGATGCAACTGGAGCCGAGGAACAGTAGGCGCTTGACGTTGTTCTTGTATGCCGCGTGGATGATGTTCGTCTGGATGGTGAGGTTGTCCCGGATGAATTCGGCGGGATAGGTGTTGTTGGCGTGGATGCCGCCGACTTTGGCCGCGGCCAGGAAGACGTAGTCCGGTTTCTCCGACTCGAAGAAGGCGTCGACCGCGGCTTGGCTGGTGAGGTCGAGTTCGGCGTGGGTGCGGGTGAGGAAGTTCTCGAATCCTTTTTCACGCAGGTTGCGCATCAGGGCGGTGCCAACGAGTCCACGGTGACCGGCAATATAGATTTTAGATTCAGGATTCAAGATTCAAGTCTCAAGTTACAAGTTACAAGGTGCAAGCCTCAACTTGAGATCACGATTTATGATCTCAAAGTTGCCACAGCAAGAAACAAATTCCAGGCCCTTTCCTTTTAACTTGCAACTCATGTCTTTTTCTCTCTTACCGTTTGCATCAATCCATGCAGCATGCGGGAGATTTCTTCTGCCTCCTTGACCCACTGCATACCTGTCTCCCGCTCGATATAGCCGATATCCATACCAATATAAATTTGCGTCCTGAGTTCGCCGGCAGAGCCCTTCGCATAATTCAGGAAGTTACACGTTTCCTTAGCCGATTCACGTTCATACCCTTCTGCAATATTGGATGGGATCGACAGCCCGGCCCGCGTGATCTGATCGCGAAATCCGAAGTCCTTGAGGTCTCTCAGCGATTTATAAAGCTCCGCACTCAACCGAGCAGAGCGCTTCCAAACCGCAAGATCCTCGAACCGGGCCATCGTCCCCCCTTGAAACTTGCAACTTGCCCCTTGTAACTGCCCTTACTCGTGGTAATCCATGGCCTTGTAGCCGTGCTTCTTCACCAGTTCGTCGCGTTCGGCGGCCTTGAGATCCTCGCGCACCATCTCGCTGACGAGTTCGTCGAAGCTGATCTTCGGCGTCCAGCCGAGTTTGTCCTTGGCCTTGCTGGGGTCACCCAACAGGGTTTCGACTTCGGTGGGACGGAAGTAGCGCGGGTCGACGGCGACGATGCATTTGCCGTGGGCGTCGTAGCCCTTCTCGTCGACGCCCTGCCCTTCCCAGCGGATGTCCATGCCGAGTTCCTTGGCGGCGGCGTTGACGAAATCGCGAACGCTGTACTGCACACCGGTGGCGATGACGAAGTCTTCGGCGTGGTCCTGCTGCAGCATCAGCCACTGCATTTCGACGTAGTCCTTGGCGTGACCCCAGTCGCGCTTGGCATCCATGTTGCCGAGGAACAGGCAGTCCTGCAGGCCGAGCTTGATCCGGGCGAGGGCGCGAGTGATCTTGCGGGTGACGAAGGTTTCGCCGCGGATGGGCGATTCGTGGTTGAAGAGGATGCCGTTGCAGGCATACATGCCGTAGGCTTCGCGGTAGTTGACGGTGATCCAGTAGGCGTAGAGCTTGGCGCAGGCGTAGGGGCTGCGCGGGTAGAAGGGGGTGGTTTCCTTCTGCGGGATTTCCTGGACGAGGCCGAAGAGTTCGCTGGTGCTGGCCTGGTAGAAGCGGGTTTTCTTTTCGAGGCCGAGGATGCGGATGGCCTCGAGGATGCGCAGCGCGCCGAGGGCGTCGGAGTTGGCGGTGTATTCGGGTTCTTCGAAGCTGACGGCCACATGCGACTGGGCAGCGAGGTTGTAGATCTCGTCGGGCCGCACCTGCTGGATGATGCGGATGAGGCTGGAGCTGTCGGTGAGATCGCCGTGGTGCAGGATGAAGCGGCGGCCCTGCTCGTGCGGGTCCTGATAGAGATGATCGATGCGGTCGGTGTTGAACAGTGAGGTGCGGCGCTTGATGCCGTGGACTTCGTAGCCCTTGCCCAGCAGGAATTCGGCGAGGTAGGCGCCGTCCTGGCCGGTAACGCCGGTGATGAGGGCTTTTTTGGTCATGGTATTGGCTTGTAATGAAATAGACAAAATGGGTTAAACAGGAGCGCGAATCAGCTGGCTGCGGCCGGATGGCCAATAATGCGTTGCCGGCCGTCGGGCGACATCGCCTTGAGCAGGTCGCGCGTGAATGCGTCCTGAATATGATAAGCCTTGGTGTCATCGGCCTGAATGCTGGAAATCCTGAATAACAGCCCGTCGGGGATTTTTCCTGTGAGGCCATATTTCAATTGCTGGAGTTTCCATTTCAAGCCATTCACGGCTACGGTATCGCCCACAGTCGTCCAATAGGTGATCGGTTCGATTCGCTGTCCTTGGGTGGCAACCAGACGCTTGACGGGGATGTTTCCTTCGCCGGTGGCAAATGAACTGATAGTCGGGTTCTTGAGGATCTGAAATCCCTGGGCGGGATAGCAGATTTCCGGCTTGTGCACGGCCATGTTGTCGGACTGATCGCCCCCATAGGCAATGGACAGCATGATGTGTTCGCCATTTGAATTGACGTATGTGCGTGTCAGCGTCTGGCTGTATATCTTCTTGATCAGCGCTTGCTGCTCGGGATTGGAAATCAGGGGCACGATGGTTTCATCGATCTTCCAGTCGCCGAAGGCTTTGGGAATCAGGGTTTCAAGATCAAGTCTTGGTTCGCTATCCACTATCCTGACGGTCGGTTTAAGCGCGAGTGCCATGCCCGCTGCTGCAAACATGCAGAGACCGATGACGAGATGCCTGAAGCTGATGAGTTTCATTCTGGTCTCCTTGTATCAGGCCTGTGCCCGGGCGCGAGAACGGTCGGGGAAGATGAAACCCAATAACCAATCCAGCACGAACAAAAACAGCAGGCCGATCACGAACAGCATGATGCCTGCAAAGCCATGCAGG
>NZ_MEGP01000049.1:0-15017 GCF_001725555.1 Thiobacillus sp. SCN 63-57
ACGGCGACCAAGCCGGCGCCCATCTCCGAAAAGGAAGTACAGGCTATTCTCGACCAGATGCGCGAGGGTGTGGAGAAGCCCAAGCCCAAGGTGCTGTTCGAGGTGGGCGAGGTGGTGCGGGTCATCGATGGTCCGTTCACCGACTTCAATGGCAATGTGGAAGAAGTGAATTACGACAAGAGCAAGCTGCGCGTGTCGGTCATGATTTTCGGTCGGGCGACGCCTGTGGAACTGGGCTTCGGTCAGGTCGAGAAAAGCTAGTCCAGGCGAAAGTAAAGTCTGGCTGGGTGAGGTCGCTTCGGCATCAGCCTGGAAGCGGCATCAAATAGGAAGGTAGGTCCGGGCAACCGGCGAGGAGCGCGAGTAGGGCAACCCCAAAGCGCGTTGGTACTCATTTATTAGGAGCCATCATGGCAAAGAAGATTGTCGGCTACATCAAGCTGCAAGTGCCGGCGGGTAAAGCCAACCCGTCGCCCCCCATTGGTCCTGCGCTCGGTCAGCGCGGCCTGAACATCATGGAATTCTGCAAGGCGTTCAACGCCAAGACCCAGGGCATGGAGCCCGGTCTGCCGATTCCGGTCGTGATCACTGCGTTTGCGGACAAGAGCTTCACCTTCATCATGAAGACGCCGCCCGCGACCGTGCTGATCAAGAAGGCGATCAAGCTCGACAAGGGCAGCGCCAAACCGCATCTTGACAAGGTGGGCACGATCACCCGCGCCCAACTCGAAGAGATCGCCAAGACCAAGGAACCCGACCTGACTGCGGCCGACATGGACGCGGCGGTACGCACCATTGCCGGTACGGCCCGTTCCATGGGCATCATCGTGGAGGGAGTCTGAGATGGCTAATACATCCAAGCGCCTGCGTGCGCTCAAAGAGAAAATTGACCGCAACCGCAATTACCCGGTGACGGACGCCTTGCAGCTGGTCAAGGAAACGGCTACGGCCAAATTCGACGAATCGAT
Organism: Thiobacillus sp. SCN 63-57; assembly: GCF_001725555.1. NCBI lineage: Bacteria > Pseudomonadati > Pseudomonadota > Betaproteobacteria > Nitrosomonadales > Thiobacillaceae > Thiobacillus > Thiobacillus sp. SCN 63-57. Next base: position 969 of record NZ_MEGP01000049.1, read on the forward strand.
CGATATCGCCGTGAACCTTGGCGTCGATGCGCGTAAATCCGACCAGATGGTGCGCGGCGCCGTGGTTTTGCCGAAGGGTATCGGCAAGACCATTCGCGTGGCAGTGTTCGCCCAGGGCGATAACGTGCAAAAAGCGAAAGATGCTGGTGCGGATATCGTCGGCTTCGACGATCTGGCGGCGGAGATCAAGGCCGGCAAGATGGATTTCGACGTGGTCATCGCCACGCCAGACGCCATGCGCGTGGTCGGCCAGCTCGGCCAGATTCTGGGTCCGCGCGGCCTGATGCCGAACCCGAAAGTCGGCACCGTGTCGCCTGACGTGGTCGGCGCAGTGAAAAATGCCAAGGCCGGTCAGGTGCAATACCGTACCGACAAGGGTGGCATCGTGCATTGCACCATTGGCCGTGCTTCGTTCAGCGTCGAGGATCTGAAGGAAAACCTGGCGGCCTTGCTGGACGCATTGCAGCGGGCCAAGCCGGCCAGCTCCAAGGGGGTCTACTTCAAGCGCCTGTCGGTGTCGAGCACCATGGGCGTGGGCGTGCGCGTCGACCAGGCCAGCGTCAGCGCATAAATTTATTTGAGGGCATGCCGGAAGGTGTGCCCCAGTCTGAACTTTGGGCCGTCAGCCAGATTTTGGCTGACGGGTTGTCAAAGACCGTAGGCATCCGCAAGGATTTAATTGCCGGTGACTGACAAGTGGGCGATGAGTTACATCCTCTGTTTGCGGGTACCGGGCCCTACGCAGATGGCGTTCCCCAGCAGGATTTTCCTGTCAAGGCCGCCAGCCGGAGCGCCCCGTGGGCACAAGCGGGTAACGCTCCGTAACTGAGAAGGAGGTAAGACCTTGAGTCTGAATCTTGAAGAAAAGAAAGCCGTCGTTGCCGAGGTTGCTGCGCAGGTTGCGGCTGCCCAGACGGTTGTTGTTGCCGAATACCGTGGCATCACGGTGGAGCATATGACCCAGCTGCGTGCGCAAGCGCGCAAGGAAGGGGTCTATCTGCGTGTGTTGAAAAACACGCTGGTACGCCGCGCGATCGTGGATACGCCGTTTGCAGGCATTGCCGACCAGTTGGTCGGTCCGCTTGCCTATGGCATTTCCAAGGATCCGGTGGCTGCCGCCAAAGTGATGCACGAGTTTGCCAAGACCAACGACAAGTTCGTCGTCAAGGCCGGTGCCATGCCCAACTTCGTCATGTCCGCCAAGGACGTGGGGAATCTGGCCAGCATGCCCAGCCGCGAAGAACTGCTGTCCAAGCTCTTGGGCACCATGCAGGCCCCGATCGCGCAATTCGTTCGTACGCTCAACGAAGTGCCGACCAAGTTCGTTCGCGGGCTGGCTGCGGTGCGCGACAAGCAGGCTGCCTGAGCAGCCTGCCGACATCCGCATATAAACGACATTGATTTTTAATCTGAAGCATAATTGACAGGAGTAATACAAATGGCTGTTGCAAAAGCTGACATTCTGGATGCCATCGCTGGCATGACCGTGCTTGAGCTGTCCGAGCTCATCAAGGAAATGGAAGAGAAATTCGGCGTTTCCGCCGCTGCCGCTGCGGTTGCCGTGGCTGCCCCCGCTGCCGGTGGCGCTGCTGGTGCTGCTGCTGAAGAGCAGACCGAGTTCACCGTGATGCTGACCTCCGCTGGCGAAAAGAAAGTGGAAGTCATCAAAGTGGTGCGTGCCGCTACCGGCCTGGGCCTGAAGGAAGCCAAAGACCTGGTCGATGGCGCACCCAAGGCCGTGAAGGAAGGCGTATCCAAGGCCGATGCCGACGCGCTGAAGAAGCAGTTGGAAGAAGCTGGCGCAGGCGTCGAAGTCAAATAAGTACGGTCCCCAGGGCGGCGCGCGCAAGCGTGCCGCCGTTTCCGGAGACGCATTTATTTCGCCACATTCATATTGCGGTGGTGTGTTGCGGGGAAACCCGCGGCAGACGCAAGCAGCAAATACCCGGAACCCGGAATCGGCTTCCGGGTCATTTGCTTTTTGCGTGTGCCCTACAAAGCGCCGGCGCGTAACCCGCGTGCCCGCCCGCCCCTGATCGTCAAGGAGACCCCATGGCTTATACCTTTACCGAGAAAAAACGTCTGCGCAAGAGCTTTGCCAGCCGGACCAACACCCTTCCGGTGCCGTTTCTTCTGGCGACCCAGCTTGAATCCTATCGTGCCTTTCTGCAAGAGGGCCGTTCGCGCGACGAGCGCCTGAACGAAGGCCTGCAGGCCGCGTTCACCTCGATTTTCCCGATCGTCAGCCACAGCGGCAACGCCCGTCTGGAATACGTCAGCTACCTGCTGGGCGAGCCGGTGTTCGACATCAAGGAATGCCAGCAGCGTGGTCTGACTTTTTGTGCGCCGCTGCGTGCCAAAGTGCGCCTGGTCATCATGGACAAGGAAGCATCCAAGCCGACCATCAAGGAGGTCAAGGAGCAGGAAGTCTACATGGGCGAAATCCCGCTCATGACGCCGACCGGCTCCTTCGTCATCAACGGTACCGAGCGTGTGATCGTGTCGCAGCTGCACCGTTCGCCCGGCGTGTTCTTCGAACACGACCGCGGCAAGACCCACAGCTCGGGCAAGCTGCTGTTCTCGGCGCGCGTGATTCCCTACCGCGGTTCCTGGCTGGATTTCGAATTCGACGCCAAGGACATCCTGTTCTTCCGCGTCGACCGTCGTCGCAAGATGCCGGTCACCATCCTGCTGAAGGCGCTCGGCTATACGCCGGAGAGCATCCTTGATGCCTTCTTCAGCAAGGACACGTTCTACATCAACACCCAGGGCATCCAGTTTGAACTGGTGCCGGAGCGCCTGCGCGGCGAGTTGGCGCGTTTCGACATCTGCGGCAAGGATGACCACGTGATCGTCGCCAAGGACAAGCGCATCACCGCCAAGCACATTCGCGAGCTTGACGCCGCCGGCGTCAAGAAATGGGCGGTTCCGGTCGAATTCGTGGTGGCCCGTGTGCTGTCGCACGATGTCGTCGACAAGAATACTGGCGAGTTGGTGGCGCGCGCCAACGACGAGATCACGGAAGATCTGCTGACGAAGCTGGCCGAAGCGGGCGTCGACAAGTTCAATACGCTCTACACCAATGACCTCGATCACGGTGCCTTCATTTCGCAGACCCTGCGCACTGACGATACCACCGACGAATACGCCGCCAAGGTGGCGATCTATCGCATGATGCGTCCGGGCGAACCGCCCACGGAAGATGCAGTGAATGCCTTGTTCGTCAATTTGTTCTTCAGCGAAGAGCGTTATGACCTCTCGGCCGTCGGCCGCATGAAGTTCAACCGCCGCATCGGTCGTGACGAGCTGACCGGCTCGGGCACGCTATCGACCGAGGACATCGTCGCGGTGATCAAGATCCTGGTCGAGCTGCGCAACGGCCGCGGTGAAATCGACGATATCGATCACCTCGGCAACCGTCGCGTGCGTTCTGTCGGCGAACTGGCGGAGAACCAGTTCCGCGCTGGCCTGGTGCGGGTCGAGCGCGCCGTGCGCGAGCGCCTCTCGCAGGCCGAGTCCGACAACCTGATGCCGCATGACCTGATCAACGCCAAACCAGTGTCGGCGGCGATCAAGGAATTCTTCGGGTCGTCACAGCTGTCGCAGTTCATGGACCAGACCAATCCGCTGTCCGAGATCACCCACAAGCGCCGCGTTTCCGCGCTGGGCCCCGGTGGCCTGACCCGCGAACGTGCCGGCTTCGAGGTGCGCGACGTGCACCCGACCCACTATGGCCGCGTCTGCCCGATCGAAACGCCGGAAGGTCCGAACATCGGCTTGATCAACTCGCTGGCCTTGTTCGCCCGCACCAACTGGTATGGCTTCATCGAGACACCTTATCGCAAGGTCGTCAACCACAAGGTGACCGACGAGATCGAATACCTGTCGGCGATCGAGGAAAGCAAATACGTCATCGCACAGGCCAATGCCGATCTTGATGCCAAGAGCAAATTCAAGGACGACTTGGTCTCGTGCCGCTACAAGAACGAATTCACGCTGTCGACGCCCGACAAGATTGAATACATGGACGTCGCGCCGGCGCAGATCGTGTCGGTGGCCGCGTCGCTGATTCCGTTCCTCGAGCACGATGACGCCAACCGCGCGCTGATGGGCTCCAACATGCAGCGCCAGGCCGTGCCCTGTCTGCGTCCGGAAAAGCCTTTCGTCGGCACCGGGATCGAACGCACGGCTGCGGTCGATTCCGGCACGGTGGTGACTGCGCATCGTGGCGGTATCGTCGACTATATCGACGCCAGCCGTATCGTGATCCGTGTGCATGACGAGGAAGCACGCGCCGGTGAAGTCGGCGTCGACATCTATTCACTGATCAAGTACACCCGTTCCAACCAGAACACCAACATCAACCAGCGTCCGCTGGTGAAGGTGGGTGACGTCATCGCCCGCGGCGACGTCATTGCCGACGGCGCATCGACCGACATGGGCGAACTGGCGCTCGGACAGAACATGCTGGTCGCGTTCATGCCATGGAACGGCTACAACTTCGAAGACTCGATCCTGATCAACGAGAAAGTCGTCGCCGAAGACCGCTACACCTCGATCCATATCGAGGAACTGTCGGTGGTCGCGCGCGACACCAAGCTCGGGCCCGAGGAGATCACCCGCGACATCTCCAACCTGGCCGAGCGCCAACTGGGGCGTCTGGATGACTCCGGCATCATCGCCATCGGCGCCGAAGTCGAAGCCGGCGACGTGCTGGTCGGCAAGGTCACGCCCAAGGGCGAAACCCAGTTGACGCCGGAAGAAAAGCTGCTGCGCGCCATTTTCGGCGAGAAGGCATCCGACGTGAAGGACACGTCGCTGAAGGTGCCGTCCGGCATGTCGGGCGTGGTGATCGACGTACAGGTCTTCACCCGCGAAGGCATCGAACGCGACAAGCGCGCGCAGTCGATCATCGACACCCAACTCGCCGAATACAAGAAGGACCTGACCGACCGCATGCGCATCGTCGAGGACGATACCTTCGCGCGTCTGGAAAAACTGCTGCACCTGAAGGTCGCCAATGGCGGGCCGAAGAAACTGGCCAAGGGCAGCAAGATCACCAAGGACTACCTGGAATCGGTGAATCGCCACGACTGGTTCGACATCCGTCTGGCCGACGACGAGGCCAGCCGTCAGGTCGAGTCGCTGAAGGACAGTCTCACGCAGAAGCGCATCGAATTCGATGCGATGTTTGAAGAGAAGAAGAAAAAGCTCACCGCCGGTGACGAGTTGCCGCCTGGCGTGCAGAAGATGGTCAAGGTCTATCTGGCGGTCAAGCGCCGTCTGCAGCCCGGCGACAAGATGGCCGGCCGCCACGGCAACAAGGGCGTGGTATCGAAGATCGTGCCGGTCGAGGACATGCCTTTCATGGCGGATGGCCGCCCGGTCGATATCGTGTTGAACCCGCTTGGCGTGCCGTCGCGGATGAACGTCGGCCAGATCCTGGAGACCCACCTCGGCTGGGCCTCCAAGGGCCTGGGCGAGAAGATCGGCCAGATGCTGGCGGCCCAGACCAAGACGTTGGTGAAGGACCTGCGCCACTTCCTCAAGGAAATCTACAACCAGTCGGGCAAGGCGGAAGACATCGACGGCTTCACCGACGAGGAAGTGATCGAGCTGGGACGCAACCTGCAAAAGGGCGTGCCGTTTGCCTCGCCAGTGTTCGACGGCGCCTCGGAAGAGGAAATCCGTCGCATGCTGACGCTGGCCGGCCTGCCCGAAGGTGGTCAGGTCACGCTGTACGATGGCCGTACCGGCGAAGCCTTCGATCGTCAGGTCACGGTGGGTTACAAGCACGTGCTGAAGCTGCACCACCTGGTCGACGACAAGATGCACGCGCGTTCCACCGGCCCGTACTCGCTCGTCACCCAGCAACCGCTGGGCGGCAAGGCGCAGTTCGGCGGCCAGCGCTTCGGCGAAATGGAAGTGTGGGCACTGGAGGCGTATGGCGCATCCTATGTGCTGCAGGAAATGCTGACCGTGAAGTCCGACGACGTGAACGGCCGTACCAAGGTGTACGAGAACATCGTCAAGGGCGATCACAAGATCGAGGCGGGCATGCCGGAATCCTTCAACGTGCTGGTGAAGGAAATCCGCTCGCTCGGCATCGACATCGATCTGGAACGTTATTAATTTAGGGGTGAGGACACAGCCATGAAAGCATTGTTAGATCTTTTCAAGCAGGCCACCCACGAGGAAGAGTTCGACGCCATCAAGATCGGCCTGGCGTCGCCGGAGAAAATCCGCTCCTGGTCCTACGGCGAAGTGAAAAAGCCGGAGACCATCAACTACCGTACCTTCAAGCCGGAACGTGATGGTTTGTTCTGCGCCAAGATCTTCGGTCCGGTGAAGGATTACGAATGTCTGTGCGGTAAGTACAAGCGCCTCAAGCATCGCGGCGTGATTTGCGAAAAGTGTGGCGTCGAAGTCACGCTGTCCAAGGTGCGCCGCGAGCGCATGGGCCACATCGAACTGGCTTCGCCGGTCGCGCACATCTGGTTCCTGAAGTCGCTGCCCAGCCGTCTCGGCATGGTACTCGACATGACGCTACGCGACATCGAGCGCGTGCTCTACTTCGAGGGCTTCGTCGTGGTCGAGCCCGGCATGACGCCGCTCAACCGTGGTCAGCTGCTGACCGAGGAAGACTACCTCGCCAAGCTGGAAGAGTATGGCGACGAATTCAAGGCGCTGATGGGTGCGGAAGGCGTGCGCGAACTGCTGCGCTCGCTCGACCTGCATACCGAAGTGGAGACCCTGCACGCGGAAATAAGCAAAACCGGTTCCGACACCAAGCTGAAGAAGCTGTCCAAGCGTCTGAAGATTCTCGAAGGTTTCCAGAAGTCCGGCATCAAGCCCGAATGGATGATCCTCGAAGTGCTGCCGGTGCTGCCGCCCGAACTGCGTCCGCTGGTGCCGCTGGATGGCGGCCGCTTCGCCACGTCCGACCTCAACGACCTGTATCGCCGCGTCATCAACCGTAACAACCGCTTGAAGCGGCTGCTGGAACTGAAGGCGCCGGAAATCATCGTGCGCAACGAAAAGCGCATGCTGCAGGAAGCGGTTGATTCGCTGCTCGACAACGGCCGTCGCGGCAAGGCGATGACCGGTGCCAACAAGCGCCCGTTGAAGTCGCTGGCCGACATGATCAAGGGCAAGAGCGGTCGTTTCCGCCAGAACCTGCTGGGCAAGCGTGTCGACTACTCGGGCCGTTCGGTCATCGTGGTGGGCCCGACGCTCAAGCTGCACCAGTGCGGCCTGCCGAAGAAAATGGCGCTCGAGCTGTTCAAGCCCTTCATTTTCAACCGCCTCGAAGTGCTGGGGCTGGCGACCACGATCAAGGCTGCCAAGAAGATGGTGGAAGACGAAGAGCCGATCGTGTGGGACTTGCTGGAAGAGGTCATCCGCGAGCATCCGGTGATGCTGAACCGCGCACCGACGCTGCATCGCCTGGGCATCCAGGCGTTTGAGCCGGTGCTGATCGAAGGCAAGGCGATCCAACTGCACCCGCTGGTGTGTGCGGCGTTCAACGCCGACTTCGACGGCGACCAGATGGCCGTCCACGTGCCGCTGTCGCTGGAGGCGCAGGCCGAAGCGCGCACCCTGATGCTGGCGTCGAATAACGTGCTGTCGCCCGCCAACGGCGAGCCCATCATCGTGCCGTCGCAGGATATCGTGCTCGGTCTGTATTACATGACGCGCGAAATGGTCAACGCCAAGGGCGAAGGCATGATGTTCGCCGACGTCACCGAGGCGCGCCGCGCCTACGACAATCGTGAGGCTGCGCTGCATGCCCGCGTCACGGTGCGTATCAAGGAAGTGACGCTTGACGAGAACAAAAATCGTGTCGAGACCGTCAAGCGGGTGGAAACCACGCTCGGCCGTGCGCTGCTGTCGGAAATTCTGCCGCCGGGGCTGCCGTTCAGCTTCGTCGACAAGGCGCTCCAAGCTGATCAACGCCAGCTTCCGCCGCTGCGGCCTGCGCGAGACGGTGATCTTCGCCGACAAGCTGATGTATACCGGCTTCACCTTCGCGACCCGCGCAGGGATGTCGATCGCCATCAAGGACATGCTGATTCCGAACGAGAAGGGACAGATCCTGGGCGCGGCCGAAGCCGAGGTCAAAGAGATCGAATCGCAGTACACCTCGGGTTTGGTGACGCAGGGCGAGCGCTATAACAAAGTGGTCGACATCTGGGGCCGTGCCGGCGACGCCGTGGCCAAGGCCATGATGGCGCAGCTGGGAAGCGAGAAAGTCGCCGATCGCAATGGCAAGGACGTCACCCAGGAATCGTTCAACGCGATTTACATGATGGCTGACTCGGGCGCGCGGGGTTCCGCTGCGCAGATTCGCCAGCTGGCCGGCATGCGCGGCCTGATGGCGAAGCCGGACGGTTCCATCATCGAAACCCCGATCACGGCGAACTTCCGTGAAGGCCTGAACATGCTTCAGTACTTCATCTCGACTCACGGCGCGCGTAAGGGTCTGGCCGATACCGCACTGAAAACCGCGAACTCGGGCTACCTGACGCGTCGCCTGGTCGACGTGACGCAGGATCTGGTGGTGGTCGAGGACGATTGCGGTACCAAGAACGGCCTGGTCGTGAAGGCGTTGGTCGAGGGCGGTGAAGTGGTTGAGGCGCTGCGCGAACGGATTCTCGGCCGCGTGGCTGCCAGCGACATCATCCATCCCGAGACCCAGGAAACCGTGTTCGAAGCCGGTACCCTGCTGGTGGAAGACGTGGTCGACACCATCGAATCGCTGGGCATCGACGAGGTCAAGGTGCGTACGCCGCTGACCTGCGAGACCCGCTATGGCCTGTGTGCCAAGTGCTACGGCCGCGACCTGGGGCGCGGCTATCTGGTCAATGCCGGCGAGGCGGTCGGTGTGATTGCCGCCCAGTCGATCGGCGAACCGGGCACCCAGCTCACCATGCGGACCTTCCACATCGGTGGCGCGGCGTCGCGTGCTGCCGCTGCCAGCCAGTTGGAAGCGAAGTCGAATGGTTCGGTACAGTACACCGCCACCATGCGCTACGTGACCAACGCGCGTAAGGAACTGGTTGCGATCTCGCGCAGCGGTGAAATCATTATTGCCGACGACAGCGGCCGCGAGCGCGAGCGCCACAAGGTACCGTACGGGGCCACGCTGATGGTGACCGACGGTGCCAAGATCAAGGCAGGCGCCGTACTGGCCACCTGGGATCCGCACACCCGTCCCATCATCACCGAATATGCCGGCCGGATTCGCTTCGAGAACATCGAAGAGGGCGTCACCGTGGCCAAGCAGCTCGACGATGTCACCGGCCTTTCCACGCTGGTGGTGATTGATCCCAAGCGCAAGGCCAGCGGTGCAGGCAAGGGCCTGCGCCCGCAGGTCAAGCTGCTGGACGAAACCGGCAACGAGATCAAGATCGCGGGAACCGACACCCTGGTCAACATCACCTTCCAGATCGGCTCCATCATCACGGTGAAGGACGGCCAGGATGTGGCGGTGGGTGACGTGCTCGCGCGTATCCCGCAGGAAACCTCGAAGACACGCGACATTACCGGCGGTCTGCCGCGCGTGGCCGAGCTGTTCGAGGCACGTTCGCCGAAAGATGCCGGCGTGCTGGCGGAAGTCACCGGCACCGTCTCCTTCGGCAAGGACACCAAGGGCAAGCAGCGCCTGGTCATCACCGATATGGACGGCGTGGCGCACGAGTACCTGATCACGAAAGAGAAGCATGTGACCGCACACGACGGCCAGATCGTCCAGAAGGGCGAAATGATCGTCGACGGCCCGGTTGACCCGCACGACATCCTGCGCCTGCAGGGCGTGGAAGCGCTGGCCCGCTACATCACCGACGAGGTGCAGGACGTCTACCGTCTTCAGGGTGTGAAGATCAACGACAAGCATATCGAGGTCATCGTGCGTCAGATGCTGCGCCGCGTCACTGTGGTGGATCCGGGCGCGACCGGACTTATCCCTGGGGAGCAGATCGAGCGTTCGGAAGTGCTGCAGATCAACGACGAGATGGTCGCGGCAGGCAAAGAACCTGCCACCTACGATCCGATCCTGCTCGGTATCACCAAGGCGTCGTTGTCGACTGATTCCTTCATTTCGGCGGCCTCCTTCCAGGAAACCACGCGCGTGCTGACCGAAGCGGCCATCATGGGCAAGAAGGACGAGCTGCGCGGCCTGAAGGAAAACGTGATTGTCGGCCGCCTGATCCCGGCAGGCAGCGGTCTGGCCTACCACAATACCCGTCGCCGCCAGGCAGCCGGGGAGGACTTGGGCGCTGCGCACCTGATCGAAGGCGGTGAAACCAGTGCCGACCAGAATCAGGAAGTGGCTTGACAGGGGGAGGTCTCTCCCCTAGAATCACGCGTCTTTTTCCGGCCATACGTGCGCCGGGAAGCGCAGGACTGTAGCCCGGGACGGCGCCGCGTTCAAAAAATGCGGTTGGCGCCGTCCCGCTTGTTTTACAAACGATACGCTCACCTTAATTTTTCGGAATTTTTGACATGCCAACGATTAACCAGCTGATCCGCAAGCCGCGCCAGGCGCCGGTGGAAAAGAGCAAGGTTCCGGCCTTGAAGGCCTGCCCGCAACGCCGCGGCGTGTGCACCCGCGTGTACACCACGACGCCCAAGAAACCGAACTCCGCCTTGCGTAAGGTGTGCAAGGTCAAGCTCACCAGCGGCTTCGAGGTCATCAGCTACATCGGTGGTGAAGGCCATAACCTGCAGGAGCACTCGGTTGTGCTGGTGCGCGGCGGCCGCGTCAAGGATTTGCCGGGTGTGCGTTACCACACGGTGCGCGGCAGCCTGGATACGGCTGGCGTGAAGGATCGCAAGCAGTCGCGCTCGAAGTATGGCGCCAAACGCCCCAAGAAGGCGTGATTGAACTTGGCGTCCCCCAAAAGCCTAATTGGCCAGCAAGCTTAACTAGATAGAGAGACAGGAAAATGCCCCGTCGTCGCGAAGTCCCCAAGCGTGAAATCCTGCCTGATCCGAAATTCGGTAATCAGGAAGTTTCGAAATTCATGAACGTCGTCATGTCCAGCGGCAAGAAGTCGGTCGCCGAGCGCATCGTCTATGGCGCCTTCGAGCAGATCACCAGCAAGTCCGGCAAGGATCCGCTGGAAGTGTTCAGCACGGCGCTGAACAATGCTCGTCCGCTGGTCGAGGTGAAGAGTCGTCGCGTCGGCGGCGCCAACTACCAGGTCCCGGTCGAAGTGCGCTCGAGTCGTCGTACTGCGCTGGCCATGCGTTGGCTGAAGGACGCAGCGCGCAAGCGCGGCGAGAAGTCCATGGGTGCCCGTCTGGCGGGCGAATTGCTGGATGCGGCCGAGGGTCGTGGCGGCGCAGTGAAGAAGCGCGAAGAAGTGCACCGTATGGCTGAGGCCAACAAGGCCTTCTCGCATTTCCGCTTCTAAACCCAACGTATTGATTGGCAGGTAACTAAAGTGGCACGCACGACTCCCATTGAGCGCTATCGCAATATCGGCATTTCGGCCCATATTGACGCCGGCAAGACCACCACCACCGAGCGCATCCTGTTCTACACGGGCGTGTCGCACAAGATTGGCGAAGTCCATGACGGCGCGGCCACTATGGACTGGATGGAGCAGGAGCAGGAGCGTGGCATCACCATTACCTCTGCTGCGACGACCTGCTTCTGGAAGGGGATGGATGGCAAATTCCCCGAGCATCGCATCAACATCATCGACACCCCGGGGCACGTCGACTTCACGATCGAGGTCGAGCGCTCCATGCGCGTGCTGGACGGCGCGTGCATGGTCTACTGTGCGGTGGGTGGTGTGCAGCCGCAGTCCGAAACCGTGTGGCGCCAGGCCAACAAGTACGGCGTGCCGCGTCTGGCCTTCGTCAACAAGATGGATCGTTCCGGCGCCGACTTCTTCAAGGTCTATGAGCAGATGCGCTCGCGCCTGAAGGCCAACCCGGTTCCGGTGCAAGTGCCGATCGGGGCGGAAGACAAGTTCGAGGGCGTGGTTGACCTGATCAAGATGAAGGCGGTCTATTGGGATGAGGCCAGCCAGGGCATGAAATTTGACCTGCGCGACATCCCGGCCGATCTGGTTGAGGTCAGCAAGAAATGGCGCGAGACCATGGTCGAGGCGGCTGCGGAGTCGTCCGAAGAGTTGATGAACAAGTACCTCGAAGAGGGTGATCTCTCCGAGGCTGACATCCTTGCGGGTTTGCGTGCGCGCACCATTGCCAGCGAAATCGTGCCGATGATGTGCGGTACCGCGTTCAAGAACAAAGGCGTTCAAGCCATGCTCGACAAGGTGGTCGAGTTGATGCCTGCGCCAACCGATATTCCGCCTGTCAAGGGTGAACTCGACAACGGTGAGCAGGGTGAGCGTCGTGCGGCGGACGACGAAAAATTCTCGGCGCTGGCATTCAAGGTCGCGACCGATCCCTATGTTGGCCAGTTGATTTTCTTCCGCGTCTATTCCGGTGTGGTGAATTCCGGCGACACGATTTACAACCCGGTCAAGGGCCGCAAGGAGCGGATCGGCCGTATCCTGCAGATGCACGCCAACCAGCGCGAAGAAATCAAGGAAGTGCGCGCGGGCGACATCGCGGCGGCGGTGGGTTTGAAGGATGTGACCACGGGCGATACGCTGTGTGATGTGGCCAGCCCGATCACGCTGGAGCGCATGGAGTTCCCCGAGCCGGTGATTCACGTTGCGGTCGAGCCGAAAACCAAGGCTGACCAGGAAAAAATGGGTATCGCGCTGGGTCGTCTGGCGCAGGAAGACCCGTCGTTCCGCGTGCGCACGGATGAAGAATCCGGCCAGACCATCATTTCGGGCATGGGCGAACTCCACCTCGAAATTCTGGTGGATCGCATGAAGCGCGAGTTCGGCGTCGAGGCCAACGTTGGCGCGCCGCAGGTGGCCTACCGTGAGGCGATCCGCAAGGAAGTCGAGCAGGAAGGCAAACATGCCAAGCAGTCGGGTGGTAAGGGTCAGTACGGTCACGTCTGGATCAAGATGGGGCCGAACGAGGCTGGCAAGGGCTTTGAATTCATTGATGCCATCAAGGGCGGTACGGTCCCGCGCGAATTCATCCCTGCGGTCGAGAAGGGCCTGAGAGAAGCGCTGAACAACGGCGTGCTGGCCGGCTTCCCGGTGGTGGATGTCAAGGTCACGCTGTTCGACGGCTCCTACCATGACGTCGACTCGTCGGAACTGGCGTTCAAGCTGGCAGCGATTCTGGCTTTCAAGGACGGGATGCGCAAGGCGAGCCCGGTCCTGCTGGAGCCAATGATGGCAGTCGAAGTGGAGACGCCGGAAGACTACATGGGTGACGTCATGGGTGACCTGAACCGTCGCCGCGGCATCATCCAGGGCATGGAAGATGCCGCCGGGGTCAAGCTGGTCAAGGCCGAGGTGCCGCTGGCCGAGATGTTCGGCTATTCCACCGATTTGCGCTCAATGTCGCAGGGACGCGCGACCTACTCGATGGAGTTCAAGCATTACTCCGAGGCGCCGAAAAGCGTCGCTGAAGCGATCATTGCCAAGAAATAATTTTGATCTTATAGGGTATTGAAAAATGGCTAAGGAAAAATTCGAGCGGACGAAACCGCACGTAAACGTTGGCACCATTGGACACGTTGACCACGGCAAGACCACCTTGACCGCGGCGATCACCACCATTCTGTCGAAGAAATTTGGCGGGGCTGCCAAGAAGTATGATGAGATTGATTCCTCGCCCGAAGAGAAAGCGCGCGGCATCACCATCAACACCGCTCACGTCGAATACGAGACGGCCAAGCGCCACTACGCCCACGTCGACTGCCCGGGCCACGCCGACTACGTCAAGAACATGATTACTGGTGCCGCCCAGATGGACGGCGCCATCCTCGTCGTGTCCTCCGCCGACGGCCCCATGCCCCAGACCCGCGAGCACATCCTGCTGGCCCGTCAGGTTGGCGTGCCCTACATCATCGTCTACATGAACAAGGCCGACATGGTCGACGACGCCGAACTGCTCGAGCTCGTCGAAATGGAAATCCGTGAACTCCTGTCCAAGTACGAC
>NZ_MEGP01000050.1:0-10742 GCF_001725555.1 Thiobacillus sp. SCN 63-57
AGGTGACCACTTTTTTCATGGTTTCATCGTAGTAAGGGTAATTGCCGACTACATTCTTGCCACCTCCGGGAAAGCAATCGGCATACCGCTTGCCGTTGTTGAACTGGGTCTCCCACAACTGGCGGCCCTTGTCGATCTCGGACTCGAACGGCGGGAACGCCATCATGTTTTCATATTGCGCCTTGGCATCCGCGCTGAAGGCCAGCGCACCATGCACGTAGTCTTCGAATTTGATATCGGGGTATTTTTGCTGCACCGCCTGCACGCGGTTCAGCCGCTCCTGTTCCGGGGAGACGGACAGCGCTTCGGTACTGAAAGCCAGCATGCCCAGACAGGACAGCATCCATGTTGCTCGTTTCATGTTTCTTTTCTCTTTTAAAATCAGATGGCGGCCGGGCATTCACAGCCCATAAACGTAATCCACGACTTTGTTGATCTCCGCGTCGGTCAAGATCCTGTTCTTGCCGAATGGCGGCATGGCCGTGTCGGGGTTGGCGCGCGTAGCGTCCCAGATCTGTGCGTACAGATCTTTCCGATTCGGGAAACGTGCAGCCATGCCTATCAGCGGCGGGGCGATGTTGGTGTTGGTCACCGCTTTAGGCTCTCCGGGCATGGCATGACATGCCAGACAATTTCCCTTGCGGTTATCGAAAGCCAGTTCCTGCCCGGTTGGTTCCGGCTTGGATGCCTCCGCGGCCTGCGCAGAGGGGATGAATGTGGCAGTGAGCAGAAGGCTCAGGCTAGCTGCCGTGACGATTGCAATTTGTTTCTCCATCAGTCTTGCCCTGTCAGTTTTAATTAACGCCATAAAATTACGAACATTTTCTTCTCCCCCCGTACCGCGTGAGAAGAAACGGGAATAGATCCTGCCGGGGCGTAGCACCCTCGCCCGCGAAATGCGACTACCGCATGGCGCCGGGCTTTTCTCCGCTTTCACTCAAGGTATGCATATCGCAGGGGCCGGGCTTCAAATCAGGACAGGTCGTCGTGACATCGGTCGCCACCCCATTGACGTCGGCATGACTGAAATCGGCCTCATGCAAATTTGCGCCCATAAAATTCACATCGGTCAGATCGGCGAATAGGAAGCGGGACTCGTACAAATCTGTCCGGCTCAGATTCGCACCGGTCAGGATGGCCCCTTCCATATTGGAATATTCCAGCTTGGCCTCGGAGAAATCGGCACGAGCCAGATTGGCCATGTTTAGATTGGCGCGGCTCGATATCACTCGTTTCAGGTCGACGCCTTTCATATCCGCACCGCTCAGATTGGCCCCGCCGATGACCGCACCGCTCAGGTTGGCCTCAGTCAGTTTGGCTTGATAGAGCGTGGCGCCGATCAGATACGAACCGGCAAGATTGGCCCGGGACAGATCTGCGTGGGACAAATCAGCCCCCATGAGATTGAGACCAGCCAGATCAACCCCGGCCAGATCGCATTTCACGCAGGCATTGGTCGCAAGCAGTTGATCGCGGTTGCCCCTATGCTGCATGGGTGTTTGGGCAAAGGCCACGTGCACCATCCCCGCGCCTGCCACCAGGAATGCAATGCCTGTGATCAGGCCGGCCCGACAGAAGCGGGAATACCCGGGATGTGTCATCCGCATGTCTGCTCTCCTCTCCGGCACTAGCCGCCGATACCTGCCAGTGCCGGTAAGCACAGACCGTCATGCAGTTGCAGATACATCATGATTCCAGAACCGCGGCTCAATGCTTTCCCGCGTGATCCGCCTTCATGTCGCCCAGCAGATAACGAATTTGCAAAGGCTTCTGCCCCTTCATGGTCACGGTCAGGAGGATCCTGGTACCGGCAACAAGCCTGATCCGGGAATCTTTTCCAACCAGTTCGTTGGCGCCGGCCGGATTCAATTTCACCGTCATGGCTTGCGTGCCCGCGATGAAACGCAGGCTGGCGCTCGCGCCCTGGGTCGATTGGGGCGTATCGCCATGGTCGGTGACCCATACCTGGGCCTCGCCGTCCTTCACCACCAATTCGAAGTGGTACATCTCCGCCATGCGTAGCAAACCGCCGTGGTCGCCCTTGATGGTGGCCAGATATTCGTTACTGTGCGCCAGTGCCGCAGTCGGCAGGCCCAACGCAGATAGCAGCCCCAGGCAGGCAATCCAGCGCATTGCCGAGGCAAATGTATTCGCGATTGTTTTTTGAATATTCATGCTCGTCTTTCAGTTCTTTGATAATCTTTCCATCGGATATCCCCGTCGGCGGCGATGCCAGAGAACGAAACGTTCCGTTACACCGAAGTACTGCGCGAGAACTTCATGCCTTCCCAGCTTTCCGGTACCACGACGTGGTCGTGCATGCCACCGGGAACGGCAATACGGGCTTCGATCTTGTCGGTCTCGACGTTCAGAATCACCAAGCCGGACTGTCCGCCCTGGTTGCCGCTGTACACCGTAGTCATGTATTTGCCATCGACCGAGCAGTCGCAGGTGTGGGGATCCGGGCCGGTATCCCACTTCGCGGTCACCTTCCAGGTTTTGGTATCCACCTTGCAGATGTAGCCATTGTTCGGCTTACGCGCCCACATGGTGAAGTAGGCAAAACGCGAATCCGGTACGTTGCCCATATGCAGCGGCAGATATTTGTCGCCGAATCCTTCGACGAAGGCTTCCTTCTTCCATTTGAGCGGATTTTCATCGGTCGAACGGTAGATCGCGATGTTGTTCTGCAGCACGTTGTTACATGCACAGAAGTATTCGCCGCTCGTAATGAAGCCAGCCTCGTGCAAAGGCGTAAGTACAGACGGCACGGAGAAGGTCCAGGTGAAACCCTGTTGCCGGGTCAGCGGGAAATTGTCAGGCGCGCCCTTGGCGGTGGAAAGCAGCGCAACCACTTCCCAGGTGCGCGTATCGACGATCGCGCAGCAACCGAGGCGGCGAATCAGGATCGCCCCAAACGGCAGGGTCGGATGCCAGGTAAAGGCATCCACGAAGACCGCAGTCGGGTCGGCCGGCATCAACTCTTCGCCCAGCATCGCCTCGTGGGTCGTCTTCATGCCTTTGCGGCCCACGTAGTCGAACTTGCCGGTGGTGGCATCGGGGAAGATATGGCTGATGTGAAGCTGTCGCTTGACGGGATCGTAATCGGCACGGAAGGCCTTGACGATTTTCGGGTTGTCATCGATGGTGGTGATCAGCACCATGTCCTTCTGGCCATCCGCAAACGCGACATACTTGTTGGCGTTTTCGCCCACACCGATGGACACGTGCACCCCCAGCGACATACCCGTGGTCACGCCGATGTCGTTGACCACTTCGATGTGGTTTTGCTTGCCGCTACCGTCGTAGCGCATCTTGAACATCTTGAAATCGCCACGATCGCGCCATTCGGGGGAGTTCTCGTTGACATAAGGCGTCCCGGGCGGCTGCATGGTCTGGTAAAAGTCGAATCCCTTGTAAGGATCGGCCGAGGGCATGGCCGCGATGTGGTGCGGGATGGGCATGTTGACGCCCGCCAGGCCGTAGTTGTACCAAGCCAGGGTTTCCGGTACGGCGAGGTCAAGCGCCTGCACGTAGCCGCCGTACTTGCTCGGCAGCAGCACGACGTTACGATCGAATTTCTTGAAAAAATCGGCCTGCGCTTCGTTGAGCGGATCGTGGCGAGCCGCCAAGGCGCTCCCCGAACCCAAAACACCTGCTGCCCCGGCCATGCCGGCAGCGAGCGAACCTTGTATGAACTGCCTTCTGGAAATACTCATTAATTTAACTCCTTGCGTTGTATTGCTTTATGCAGACGCCCTAGCGTCGATTCAGATGTCGCCTTTCTTCCAGTCCTGCGGGCCGACGAAGACCTTTTCGATCGTGCCGTTGGCCGACAACAGGAAGCTGGTCGGCAAGCCGCGAATCCCCAGACGCGTAGAAACGCCTTTAGGGCTCAACACATCGTTGGGCGCCACATACATATCCCGCTTCAAGTTATGCTCCTTCTTGATCAGGCGCATGGTTGCCGCCGTGGAAGGAATCGCCTGCGTCGGGCCGCCCATCAGGTGCGTGCCCATCGTGTCCGCATTGATAAAGACGACGTTCGCGCCGCGTCCATATTTGTCCACGAATACCTCGGTCTTTTTCAGCTGTTCAACCGAAACCGGCACCGCAGAGATGAAAAACACCACCAGCGTCCGTTTGCCTGCCACCAGACTGCCGAGATCGGCCTTTTTTGCATTGGAGTCATAAATCTCGATATCAGTCGGCATTTTTGTGCCGACCGCCATCGGTTTGATGAACACTTCACCCCCCACCTGCTCGGCAGATGGGAAGGTTCCATCCTTACCATCCGCCAACACCACGCTAACGGGTATTGCAAGCAGCCCCAACGTGAAAAGAGCTGGCCCCGCCGTGCAAAGTGCAGAAACGACGCGTCGCTTCCCCAGCCCACCTGATACCGTTGTTGCCTTAGATTTCATCTGTAAATTCTCCTGTTGTTAAACCTTGTCGCACACCGACCTGAAATCAGAACCGGATGGCACACAACCGAACTGCCATCTAGAGATCTGGCGGCCAAACCACTCTCCAGAAAGCCCGCCCAACAAAGCTGCGACACCTTGTCGCGGTTGGTCTCTAGCACTTCCCATGCCAATTTAATTTATTATTTATTTTCAACAGGTTGAACACACGCCACCCCACTTTGTTTCAGTGAATGTTTCACGTTGAAAAAACTCGTCCGACCTGCGCAATCCCACATCACCCACGCAAAAAAACCGGTAGCGCAGGGCTACCGGTAAAGGAGGAGGAAATTGAGCGATTAGATGAGGCCAGACTTTCATCCACGGCTTAAGCAGCCATTGAATGGAAATGCAGAAAGCCTGGAATCAGCGCATCGTCAGTCTCTCTCTGGCGATCGTTGCGGGCTGAGCGCCCTCAAATGAATTGCGCTATATAGGGAAGGAATCGCTTGGATCGATCACGGGCAACCCCACAGACCGGAACAGACGAAACACTCACGAAGTGGCCGGACGCTTACATGCGCATATCGTTGTCCTGCTCGATTACACCACAGGCCACACGCGCACCGGAATTGCCGGCCGGATCGGAAAAATCGTCTTCTTTGGCGTGAATGACGATCGCGCGATTGACAATGGAATTGAGGCCGATCAACGCCAGACTCACACCCGGCACGTCCACACTCACGTTGGCGACGCCGTTCCGATCCGCTTCAATATTGCCGAGGTCGCCCAGATGATGTGCCTCGCCGGAGGGCGCGCCGTGGACCCCGCCAGAAGGCGCGAAATGACCGCCTGCACTCATTCCATCCGGTGAATCACAATTGCCGTTCACATGAATATGGAAACCGTGTTTGCCCGGCGTCAGGCCCGCCACGCTTCCTTTGATCAGCACGTTACTGTTGTCATGTTGAACCAGATGCAGCGTGCCATTCACTTGACTGCCTGAAATGGCCACCAGTTCTGCCGTCGCATTCGAGCCTCCATGATTGTGATCCATGGGAGACGCCACATGATGGCCATGGTGGGAATGCTCTGCCGCACCAGCCTGCCCTATCGCCCCAAGCAGCGCGGCAACGGCGATCCGACGCATATAACGGGTTTCAAGTCTCCCGTTCCATCTGTCCTTCATCAAATACTCCTTGTCATCGAATTGAGTGTATCCAGGGCACCTGTTCGTGCACTGCAGGAGGCGCAGGCCATTTCCGTTCCCGCCCTCAGCAGCTTGCTACGTATGGATTTGAACGATGCGCCGAGCGGGTTCGTTCCATTGTGAAACGAGCCCGTCCGGCCATCAGAACCCACCACTGGCCAAGCTATCCAGAATGGCGCGCAAGTCATCATCAAACTGCTTGAGGGTTGCCCTGCCTTCGTCTGTCAGATTCTTGTCGTTGGCAAGCAAGCTCAAAATATGGGCCGGACGCTGCATCATGACCGTGGTCTTGCCGTCATGCTCGATGAGCGCCAACCGGCATGGCGCAAACATCTCGAAGTTGGGCACATGATGGGTGACGGTGTAGGCCTTGGTCAGATTGCAGAACTCGATGAGCTGAAGCGGCGGCGCATCGATCCCGCGCCCCTGCAGGCCTTCCTGCACATTGAGCACGTTGATGATGGCGTAATTCCTGGCTTCGAGTTGCGAGATCAGCATATCGCGCACGGCCGCAATTTTGTCTGCCACGGTCACTTCGAACTTGAGCTCGGTTGCCACTACATGGGGTTCATCGGCCATGGCCGATGTCGCTGGCAAGATCGTCAGCAAGCCCAGTAAAAATAGCGTGTGACTGTTGCGTTTAACGCGGGAAAAAAACTTCATCACCTTCTCTCCTGTTTGTTTCAAACAACAGGCCGTGAATCGGCCCTGCCGAACTTGAGCAAACAGCATGCCAGACGATGCGGGACACTATTCGCGCCGGCTTGGCGTGAACTGGAGATTGAATTCGCGCATCTTGCGCCACAGGGTGGTACGGCCGATACCCAATTCACGCGCAGCCTCGCCGATATGCCTGGCACGCCGCAAGGCAGCCTCGATCAACATGCGCTCGGTCTTGGCAAGGCTGCCCCCCTCTCCTTGCGGCAATGGGACGGGGACATCGGCCTCTGATATGTTGCCCAGATGCTGCAACAGATCTTCTGGCAGGGCGTTGATATCGATCACCCCCTGCTCGTCAGCGAAAACCACCATTTGTTCCACGAAGTTTTCCAACTGGCGGATATTCCCCGGGTACGGATAAGCCTGTACACAGGCCAGGGCGCGCGGCGTCAGACTGAGTCCGCTGCGCTTGTACTTGGCACTGTAGACTCCGAGAAAACGCGTCAGCAACCGCTTGAGGTCCTCGCCTCGCTCCCTGAGCGGCGGCAGATGCAGCCGGATACCATTAAGGCGGAAATACAGATCGGAACGGAAATGTCCACGTTCCATGAGGCTGTCGAGCACCTGATTGGTGGCGGAGATCACCCGGATATCCACCTGTTTGCTCTTGTTCGATCCCACCCGGCGGATCTGCCGCTCCTGCAGTACGCTCAATAGCTTGGCCTGCATCGCGGGCGACAGGGTATCCACCTCGTCCAGGAAAATGGTGCCGCCATCCGCTTCCTCGAACAGACCAGCACGGGAATCGGTCGCGCCGGTGAAGCTGCCGCGCACGTGGCCAAACAGTTCGCTCTCCAGAAGCTGCTCCGGCAGGCTGGCGCAATTGATGCTGACAAAGGCATGCTCGCTGCGCGCACTTTTCTCGTGGATGAGTCGGGCAACACGAGTCTTTCCGGTGCCGGTCTCGCCGGTAATGAGCACGCTGATGTCGGTGGCTGCCAGCCGTTCCGCCTTGATCAGGGTCGCGCGCATCTGCGGAGTATCGGCCACGATGTCGTCTGCCTCGCGCGACTCCGCCGTGGGAGGGCTCCGCATTGCGGTGGCGTAATTGCGCAATGCCTGGCTGGCATGGATTTTTTCCAGAATATCGTGTTCGCTGAACGGCTTGGTGAGGTAATCAAATGCGCCCAGGCGCATCGCATCGACTGCCGATTCGATGCTGCCATAGGCCGTGATCAGGATCACCGGCAGGTGGGGCTTGATCTGCTTGATCTCGCGCAGCAGATCAATTCCGGACATGTCATCCATACGCAAATCGGTAATCACCAGATCGTATTCAGCCTGGCTCAAGATCACCAACGCCTGGCTGCCGCTTTCCGCCTCGCTGGTGTCGAAGCCGGCCCCCAGCAGCATGAGCGACAGGCTACGGCGCAGGCTTTTCTGGTCGTCCACCAACAGGATATGAAGAGGTTTGCTGCTCATGCCATCGCTATCGTACGGTCAAGGGTTGCGTCGACCGGCTCGGGCAAGGGTACGCGCACATAAAACCGGGTACCATGCCCCATCTGGCTTGCAATGCGGATACGACCGCCCCACTCCTGCACGAAGCGCTGCACGATGGCGAGCCCAAGCCCGGCACCATGTGAGCGCTGGGTATAAAACGGCTCGAAAATCAGCTTGCGCTCCAAGGGGGGGATGCCCTTGCCAGTATCCGCCACGACCAGCAGAAACCAGCCGGGATAGACGCGTACCGTGGCATACACATGGCCCCGGCCATGAATGGCCTGCGACGCATTGAGCAGGAGGTTCCACAGAACGACTTCCAGACCATCCGCATCGAACAGATGGGACATGGCGTTGCCCGAGATACCCGCTTCCACTTCGATCATTTGTCCCTGTTGCTGGACATGACGCTCCAGTGCTGCACACACCTTGTAAACCAGCGCTTCCAGTACCACGGGCTTGTTTGCCATCACACGCGGCTTGCCAAACATGAGGAAGTCGCGCGTCAGATTATCCAGCCGCGCCACCTCGTCCTGGATGATTTCCAAGGCATCGCGGCTTCGGCCCTCGTTACTGCGTTCCGCCTTCAACACCGCCAGGCAATTGGTAATGGCCGACAGCGGATTGCGTACCTCATGCGCCACCGAGGCAGCCATCTGGCCCAGCGCTGCCAGGCGTTCCGCGCGGATTTTGTTTGCCTCGGACAGTTTAAGTTGCTGGTTGATTTCGGACAATTGCTGGTAGCTATGGGCATTGTTGATTGCAATACGGACCTGGCCGGCAAGCAGTTCCCCCTTGGCCAGGGTAGCCTCGCTGAATTGCACCCGCTCCTTGCGTATCAACACCATGGCGCCGATCAGGCGTTCTTCGTCCAGTAGGGGAAACAGCGCCATCGCCCCCCAATGGCAACTCAATGGCTGTTCTGAAACCCATAACGCCTGACTGTCCGGCCACAGCATGGCACGTGGGCGGAAGTGGCCGTCGATATTATTCAGGAGCCGTGCGCATGAATGGCCGTCACGGCACCAGGCCTCCAGTTCAGCGGTACAAGCCTTGTCGCTGTCGGCAAACCATCGGGCCGCCAGAGTGAAGCGCCCGGGTTCCTTATCGCTGGGAAGCCAGACCAGCGCCCCTTCACTGTCCAGCAGGTCGGCGCTTTCGCTGCACACCGATTCAAGCACCCGCTTGAGGTTCAGGGTTGAGGTCATCATGGCCGATACTCGTAGCAAAGCGGCCCGGAATTCGTTGGCGTCAAGCCAACGATGGTAAAGCAGTGCATTGTTGACGATCGTGCCAATCTCCGCCGCCAACGCCTGCAACTGGCCCATGCGCTGGCGCAAGTGCTCACGATCTTCCATGAGCAAGCGAAGGTGACCGATCTCCTGGCCGCTCGCGGTGAGCGACAGGCAAACCGACTGATCGACCGTGCCGGAAGAGCATTCGTAATAGCTTCCCCCCGACTCCCTCACCAACTGACAGCTTTGCCCAAAACAGGTGGCGTTCGACGCCTTGGCCCGGATGGGCCAGTGCGATCCCAGTTGGGGCATATGTCGCTCGAACTCGTCGATTTCATCCGCCGGGATGCTCAGGATCAACTCGCCACAGGGGATACCCAGCAGTTGGTTGACCGCACTGGACACCACATCGAGCGCATTGTTGAGATCGGGCGAGGTCATCGCCTCGCGCGCCATGCGATTGCGTATCCTGAGTTCCTGATTGACGTTTCTGATCCTGCGTTGGGTGCGATGCAGCCGCCGGTTGGCGCGCATCAGAACATGGCGCGAGCGCTCAATGGTATTGAGTGCCAGCAGGAAACCGACCGACACCGTGACCATGACGCCCAGATAGAACATCATTTTGACCCCGTGCCACCCCCACCAGATGATGTCCCATAGTTTGGAGAAGTTAAACAGATAGGCACTCTGGGCAAATACCATCAGCAGACTGGCGATCACAAGTGCAAGGCTTTTCCGATACTTTCGGTAATAACCGTAAAACGCAACGGCATCGAGCGCATAGAGAAAGCTGGCCAGGTAATGCACGCTATGCGTGGTCGGCAGAAAACTCAGAGAATTGGGGTAGGTGCCTGACATCAGGTTCGGAATGAATATCTGATACAAGACTGCCACCATCAATACGACCAGCCCGCCCACTCCCACTGTGAGCATATCGCTGTGAGTAGGCCAGCGTTTCCGATCTGAGAAAATATGGGCCACGATGCCGGCCAGGATCAGCCCGCTTCCAGACAGGGAAGAGACGGTATGGTAGGCGACGAAATGGTGTAACTCCGGGCCCGGATTGGACCAGGCATGCAGGATGTCCATGACCCCCATGGACAGGAAAGCCATTCCGAAAAATGCCCCACCATAGCTCTTTTGTCTCGCGCTCACGGCCAGAATCATGCCGGCGATCATCAGTGCCACAAAACCGCAGAATGACTCGATCAGCATGTGGCTCTTGATCTCGACAAACTGCTGCGCAAGCAGATGAGGAGAAAGATTTCCAAACAGCAGGATCGGGAGTAAAAGCAGGAATACCACCCACAGCATCACGCCGGTCTCGAGCAGGTTGCCCGCCCGCTCCGATTCAGGCAGCCCGATTCCACGTTCCATTCGAAAAAATTTCACCTGCATTGCGTTTGCTCCAGCCTTGGCGACCGCGGATAAACCCTCTACTTCATGTTAGGTCAGCGCAGTCCGGACGAGGATTATCGGCTCACAATCCGCCCGGCACCAGCCAACCCTTGCGGCGGCTGGCTATCCAGTGGAAGAGCGTCGGGATCACCAGCAGATTGAGCAGGGTCGAGGCCAGATCGAGGTACGCCTCGGGGTCAGCGAGATCACCGCCTGCCACCTGCTGTTCATCGCCGGCAGCGAAGCCGCCAACCTCGGCAGCTGGCTGGAACGCGCTCACGCCCGGCAGATCGTCACCGTCTCGGACCTGCCAGGCTTTGCCCGCAGCGGCGG
>NZ_MEGP01000051.1:0-8409 GCF_001725555.1 Thiobacillus sp. SCN 63-57
GAACCCCTGCCCGGCCTCGTCGCCAAGATGATAGGTCACCAATACCAGTACCATCACGCGCACCACGTTCGCTGCAAAGGCAATCGGTAAAATAGCCGCCATGATGATGAGGTTGCGCATGATGCTGGTACGCTGCATCAGATACAGATACAGCAGTCCCATGGCAGACAGGCTGAACATGGAATGCAGGCCAGAACAGGCGTCGGCCACCAGCAATTGATAAGGCCCCACAGTAAGCATGACGCCGCTGCGCGCGATCGGATAGCCCGCTGCGTACAGCACATGCTCGGCAATCACCGAAATGTATTGCTTGAGTGGGCCGGTGGCGGCATCGACTATGAACCCCGGCAGCGGGATCATGAAAATCAGGAAGAACAAGGCGAACCACAAGGCTCGCGCAGCGCGGGTGCCCAGCGTGATGAGCAGCGCCCCCAGGATGACCGGAATCTGCGAACCGACCTCGAACAGCAGGATGTCCTGCGACCGCCCCAAGGCATAGGCAAGCAAACCGATGACAAGCAATGCCCAGCCAGTCGCAACCTCGGTGCGGCTGGGAAAAACGCCTGCGTCTGTCGAAAATACCGCGCGACGCTGCCAGATCAGGAACAGTGCGACCACCAGCACGATGGGGCCATGCGCTTGTTCTTCCGAGTTCCACAGCCCATGCGCCAGCATCCAGTAGGTGGGCACATACAGCACCAACAGGCCAAGCACGACCGGCCACCAGGTTCTGAGCGGTGCAAGCGCATCAAGCACGGACGCACGCGAGGCAAGTGTATTCATCGCATCAATCCAGGACGACAGCGCCTACGACCTGAGCACCGGTGAAGAGGATCTTTTCCTTCAGTTCGGCCAGCGGGGCCAGACGACTGACGTTACGACGGCTGGCGATCAGCATGCCGCCGGCACGTGCTGCAACCAGCTGGAAGTCCGAGGTGAGTTGCGACGGCGCGGTATCCAGCAGAATGATGTCGTAGCTGGTTTCCAGACCGGACAGAAGTGCGCCGAAGGTCGGGCGCGCCAGCAGTTCGGCGGGATTGGGCGGCGGCGATCCGGCAGGCAACACAGCTAGAGTATGGAAGGGTTTGACCGAGTGCACCTGCAGCGACGGCACGCGCTCGGCCAACAGATCAGACAGGCCCATACCGTTGCCCAGGTGGAATATCTCCTGCTGACGCGGTTGCCGCATATTGGTATCGATCAGCAGCACTTTGCGCCCCATCTGTGCAAATAAAACGGCAAGGTTGGCAGCCAGATAGCTGGCGCCTTCGTCGGCGCGCGTGCTGCCGATCGCCAGAGTCTTGCGTCCCTCGTTGAACCAGCGCAGCAACAGTTCGGAACGCACGGTACGTAGCGCTTCAGCTTCCTTGCTGTAGGGGGCCGTGGCAGCGGTGAGTTCGGGACTGAGGCTGGCCTCGGCAGCAGGGATGTAAGGGTATTCGAACTGCTGCGACAGCGCCTGCTGGATGTCGGCTTCGGTGACCAGGCCGAGTTTTTGCGCGGCCTCGCCGAAGCGCAGGTTCTGTTCCTGTTGCAGCTTGAGTACGCGTTCCATGTCTTGAGGCTTGAGCCTGCCGGCATCCTGCAGCAACTTGCCAATGTTGGCTTCGGCGCGAATGCTGGTTGCGGCCGCTTCGACGATGCTGCCCTGTTCGCTGGCGCTGGTGAGTGAATTCATATAGACCTCGGCTTATGCGGTGTGAGGGTGACGGCGGTCAGGCCATGGCAGGACGGTTGCGGCGGAAGATTCGGCGCAGGGCTTCCAGACGGCGACCTTTCTTGGTGACTTCGGCCAGCACCGGAATCTCCAATCCGGCAGCGATGTCCTGCCCCGAACGCACACGACGATCCAGCAACTCAATCAGAAAGCCGATTCCCACCCCCAGCAGAGTACCCAGGAACAGCGACAGCAAGATGTTCAGGATCACTCGCGGTTTAGAAGGCTGCTCGGGCGGTGTCGCTGGGTTCAATATGGCAATGTCGGTCTGTGTGGACTGTGCCTCCATGCGACTTTGGCCGTAGCGCTGCAGGGCGGCATCATAGATCTGCTGGGCATTTTGCACATCGCGCGCTAGCAGGGAAGCTTCCTCTCGCTGCTGTTTCAATCCGAGCACCTTGGCTTTTTGCTGGGCGAATGCCGCACTCAGTTCGTTGTATCGTTGTTGTGCGGCGCCAGCCGTAGCACCCACACCGCGCGTAGCAAGGCTGAGTTCGTTGGCGAGTTTGGCCTTGTAGCTGTTCACTTCGGCCAGAGTGCGCTGATAATCGGGATGGTTCATTCCTACGCGCTTGGCCAGATCGGCCAGCTTGCCTTCGCCCTGGGACACCGAGGCTTTCAGGCCTTGCACAACGGGATTGTTGATCACCTCCGGCAGACTGGCACTCTCACGCGTGCGCGAACTAGCATCGAAGGCCGCCGATTGCGCAGCGACCATCTGGCTTGCGATATCGCCCATACGACGGGTCTCGACATCCAATCTCTCATCGGACTCGACGATACCCTTTTCACGTTGATAAGCAGTGAGTTTTTGTTGCGCCTCGTCGAGTTTTTGCCGCAGCTGAATGATCTGCTGATCGAACCAGGCGGCGGTCTGCTTGGCAGGCTCCAGACGTAGCTCAATGCTGGTTTCAATGTAGGCCTTGGCAAAAGCATTTGCCAATACTGCGGCAAACTGCGGATTGGCCCCGCTGAAATTGATAGCAATCACACTGGATTCGCGCGAAGGTTCAACACTGAGCTTCTTCAGCAGCAGGTCACCCAGCCATTGCTTGATGTCGCCCTTGCCTTCTGTCGCCTCCATGAACTGCTCGCGAGTACCGGGACTATCCGCCAGTTTCAGGTCGCGCACCACTTTTGAGGCAACATTATTGCTATTAATGACGTCAACCTGTGTGGCCATGTAGTCAGGAAACATCTGCGACGGCATCAATTGGCCGGTAAAGGGATCCTTGCTCTTGGAATCGATAATCAGCGTCGTGGTCGCCGTAAACTCCTTAGGCAGCAACAAGCTCACTGCAGTAGTGATCGCAACGGTAAACAACAGCACGCCAAGGATGATCCCCTTGCGCGCATTCAGGATCAGCAAAAATTGAGTGAAGTTCATCGCGGCTTCCTTAGAACAGGCTTTCCTTGACGTAGATCACGTCGTCTTTCTTGACCGGATCGGCCAGCTGGGCATCCAGTTCCTGCATTGCGCCTTTATCGTCGCGGCGCAGGATCTTGATGCCGCGCTGGGTACCGCGTTGGGTGAGCCCGCCGCCCAGAGACAGGGCTTGTACCACACTCATGTTTTGCTCCAGGCGGAAGGCACCGGGGCGCTGTACTTCACCGTAGATATAAAACATCGGCTGGCGTGCCACATTGATGACGTCGCCATCCTGGATGAGTTCGTTGCTGGCTTCGCCACCCGGTTTGAACAACGCAACGACGTCGATATCGTGGTAACTGGTCTTGCCGTCGCGCGTGCGCACCAGGGTGACGGTGTCGGCGCCGTCTATGATGATGCCGCCGGCCAGGGCCAGCGCATCGGTTACACGGCTGATTTTCTCCAGGGTGTACTGGCCGGGGCGGTTGACGCGCCCCAGCACCGAGATGTGCTGGCTGCGGTATTGCACCACGTTGAGGGTGACGAAGGGCTTGATGATGAAGCCGCCCTTGCTCAGGCGCTGTGCGATTTCGGTCTCGCCCTGGGCCGGGGTGATGTCCGCCATCTTGACGTCACCGATCAGCGGAAAGGTGATGGTGCCGGTCTCGCTCACGCGCGCATCGGTGGTGAGATCGGGCTGCCCGTACACAGTGATGTGCAGGACATCGCCCGTGCCCATCCGGTAATCGTTATCCGCGCTCCATACAGGCGCCGCCAACAGCAACGCGCACAACATCCATACACTACGCCACAATCTGATCATTGCTCTCTCCAATTGACGGCGGCCTGTGTGGCCGACCGCGCTCCTCATTCGATTGTTATCTTTGTGGTCATCCACGCTATGGCGGATGAGCATACAAATCATATTTGGCTGCCTAATCAGCAGTCGGTCATTCTAACCGTGTCCATGGTCAGAATTGCTCACCCGGCCCAGCCTGTTTGCCATGCAAAACCCGTACCCGCAACCGTTCGATTCTCGGCCGCTAAAAATCAGCCCTCACGTTGGCAAACAGCATGTGAAACTGGTAATCCTCGACAGAGATGTTGGAATCCCGCCGCCCCGCACTGACGCCGACATCCACCGAAACAGCTTCAATCGGCATATAGCTGATCGAGAGCGTTTCGCTGATGGTATCGTCGTTGCGTTGCAGTTGTGTTGTGCCGGGGTCGCCCTTGAAATCGCGATTCTCGAACGTCGCGCCGGCATTCAGGCGCCATTTTTCGCGCATCAGCCACACGCCATTCACGCTCGCACCTTTTTTCAGAACTGAACTCGCATTGATGTCCTGCGCGCCCCCCAGTTCCTGATAGGCCGACACGCTCAGTAAGGTTTTACCGGTGGCATACCAGTCTGCCGAGATTCGGCCGGCGAGGCCGTTGAAATCGGGGCGTGGTTTGGGCGCAGGAACAAAAAAGTTGGAATAGTTCCGCAAGGTGTTTTCGTACTTTCGATCGACCCAACCGGCCTGACCGTGCAGCTTCAACTTGCCGGAAACACTCCAGTCACCCAGCAGGTTGTATTCGGTCTGCTTGTAGCTGTTGTCCGCCACTTCGAAGCAGAACGGGAAGGCGTTACTCAGGCACTGGGCATTAGGGTATTCGGCATCGATCCTACGCACTTGCGCACGCAGGCTGCTCCCCTTGGGCGTGCGATAGGTCAGGACGACATCCTGCGTCCGTTGCTGGACATCCTGTGAAACCAGCGATGGTGCACTGTTGGCGTAGTCTGCCGTTTCGATGCCGCCGCCTATCCGCCAGCGCGGGTGAAACTCCCATTCGGCGCGGCCGAAGCGGCGTTTGCGCGTCACCTGGTTATTGACCAGGCCCACACTGTCGAAATTACTCTGGCTGAGCGATTGGGTCGCCCCTGCATTGCCGCTCAGCCGGTTGCCCAAACGCCAGTTCCAGGTGGCCTGATAGTCATTGCCATCGGAATCGTAAATCGTGTTGCGGTTGTAACGCACCCGGGTCTTGGTCGCGCTGGCGACAATTTCCTGGCGGCCGGGCTTCCAGTCCACGTTCAGCCCGGCGCTCAGAACGCTGTATCGCTCGCTGCGCGGGGTGCCCGGGCTTTCGTTGTCGGCCAGGCGGAAAAGGTTGCTGTCGAAAAATGTGCCATAGGAGACGAACGGGCGGAAGGTGTCGCCTTCATGCGCGTGTACGGGCATCGCGAGCATAGCGCCCAGCACGGTGAGCAATCCTGCGCAGATTGTTTTGACGTCCGTTCCTGCCGAACCGCCCAATCCAAAGCCCAACTGCTCTGCGCCACCCTGCCCCAATTCCGTTCGCCCTGAGTTTTTCGACGCTGCTCTAGACAGGCTTGTCGAAGGGTGAATGGTCAGCGCCGTAGGGTACTCATGATCATGGCCTTCGACAGGCTCAGGCCGAACGGCGGTGAGAGGCACGGTTTCAACAAAGCCTTCGGTGGACCCGTCCTGAGCGCAGCCGAAGGGCTCGGGCCGAACGGTGGAGGGCTGAGCGCATCCAAAACTCGCTTGAGCCGAGCCATCCAACCCCAATCCCGTTCGCCCTGAGCCCTTCGACGCTGCTCTGGACAGGCTTGTCGAAGGGCAAATTGTCAGCGACGCAACATGCTGGCCTTCGACGGGCTCAGGCCGAACGGTGGGAGGCTGCCCGCCCCACGGGCCTTTATGCAGCGCAATCCGCTTCACCAGAACCCCCAGTGGCCCGTGGTCACCACATACGCGCCCAGCGCACCGTTGGTGACGCTGTGCGCAATGATCGGTGCCCACAGGTTGCGGGTGCGGATATACAGCCAGCCATACGCCAGCCCGGCAACCAGGCCGGCCAGCCATTGCAGGTGTTCGACGGCAAAGAGTGCACTGGCGACAAGCAACGCCTTGAAACCGATCTGCGCCGGATCGAGGATCAGAAAATCGGTCTGCTGAACCCAGCGCTGCAGAAACGAGCGCCAGAACAGCTCTTCCATGATCGGCACCACCAAGGCTGCACCCGCGATGCGGAATGCCACCAGTAGCCAGTCGATGTGGCCGCTTTCATCCGTGGGGTTGTAGCCCTTGCCCGCTTCACCCATCAACATCCAGGCGGCGTCGAGGTTGACCCACAGCACCAGCACGCCGAGGCCGACTGCCAGTGCCAGCAGCAGGTGCTTGAGCGGCAAGCCATACGACCGGAGCTCGGTGTAATGGCGCCACAGCACCGCCAGCGCAAAGGCAACCAGTCCAGCTTTCACCGGATAGAGCCAGCGCACATCGAAACCCGGCGCCCAGTCGGGCAACAGGCTTTCCAGCGCAAGCAAAGCGATATACAGCCCGAATGGCAGGCTGCGAACGAATACGGGAGACATAAGGAAGCAGGTTCAAGTTACAAGTTGCAAGTCACAAGAACGGGGCGAGTGGCTTCACCACACACTCTATCTTGCGTCTTGCAACTTGAATCTTGTAACTGTTGCTACTTGAGTCCAGACACGCCCTTGCTGATCGCATCGGCGTCAGCAGCGGGTGCAGCCGGGGCTGCAGCCGATTCGGCAGGCGCTGTCGGGGTAGTATCCGCGGCCGGGGCCGGCGCTTCCTTGCCGGCATCGGCAAACTCGCCCACGTATTCGATCTTGGCTTCCGCCTTCACCTTGTCGAGTTCGGCCTTGGCCGCCTTCTGGCGCGCCTCGTTTTGCAGCAGGCGCGCAATGGCCGGCTTGGCCTGCTCCAGCGTCACAGGCTGAACCTGCGAATCCGCCAGCAAAATCACCAGCAGGCCTTCCGGCGTATTCACAACCATTGCCTGCCCATCGGGCATTTCAGCCAGTTTGGGCAGGAGCGCCTGCGGCAATTGCTCGGCGGGCTTCACCCCCTGCGAGGCCTGCACCGGATATTTCTCGTCTTTCAGCCATGCAGCGAAATCACCCAGCGTCTTGGAATCGGCCAGCTGCTTGCGGATCGCCTCCTGCTTCTCTTTGGGCGCCTTGATCGCGAGTTCCTGCAGGCGGTAGATCTTGCGTTTGGTGAACAACTCCGGATGCTTATTGAAGTAATCCGTCACCTCGGCATCCGTCGGCTCCGCCGGCGTACCCAGCTTGCGGCTCATATAGGCCTCGGCCATGATCTGGCGGCGCGCCGCATCCAGCGCCTGCACCACGACAGGATCGCGATCCAGTTTTTCCGACTGCGCCTTCTGCGCCAGCACTTCCTGATCGACCAGGTTACGGATCACCTGCAGCGAAGCCGCCTTGGACTGGTCCTTGTCGAGATTGGGAATGCGCTGCAGCGCGTAGTTCACTTGCGACACCGTCAGCTCGGTGCCGTTGACCTTGGCCGCCACCTGGGTGGGCTTGCTCTCCTCCGCCGTCCCGTCTTTCTTGTCGCCGCAACCTGCTATTAGGGCAACGATCAGTAACGGGAGATACAGCTTCTTCAAACCATGCATATTGGCTTCCTCTTTGTCCAGATTATTGGAAATTATGTGGTATGAATGTTACAGCAACACGTTGCCGGATGGCATAAGGCCAGTCACACTCAAGGCTTTTAAAAACACCAAAAAAATTAATGCATAGCGCGTGTGATTTTATGCAGATTCAGGTCACATTTAATTTTCGCTTTGTATTTTCAGACAAATCCGACAAAAAAGCCGGGTTGCGCCCCCGGCTTGATAAACACCAGGTTAGATTACCTTTAGAATTTCACGACCATACCTGCCGTTAACAGGTCAATATTAAGATCCTTCCTGTCAAAGCGTTCCCACTCAGCACGCAAATTTAGGTTATCGAGCAGCGCATAGCTGACCCCTACCCCGTAGTAGGGGCTATAGCCGTCATCACCGCTGTCTTGGGCCAAAGCAGTTCCCATCTTAGTTCTAATATCTGCGAGCAAATAAGCAGCGCCCAACTTCCCAATGACAGAAAACTTGTCGGATAGCGGCAATGTACCGACCGCCGCCAACGTCCATCCATCGGTATCCAAATTCGTGCGTAGCATTCCGGTCGCTGTGGTGCTATGCGCCGTCATGTCATTGAGATTGACATACCCGCCCTCAAGCCCGATGTACTGGTTGACCTGATAGCCCGCGTAAACCTTCCAGCCCTCGCTGTGGTTGTTAGACGAGGTCTGGGCAGCTCCACCGGGCGCGATCTCGGCATCGATGTATGAGGCAACGTCACGGTATTGAGACTGCCCAAAGCTAAAGCCGGCATACCAATTGGTAAAGTCGATGCCTGCCCAATCTGCACTACCATACTCTTCCATATCTTTAGGACCTGGATCTAGCACCCACCCCAAGGACACGCCAAAAA
>NZ_MEGP01000052.1:0-8022 GCF_001725555.1 Thiobacillus sp. SCN 63-57
CGACTCGTCCATACCACCCATCCGTACCGTTATGAATAAGCGCTACATCCGTTCTGCCATCGCCATTGAAATCGCCAAGCTTGGAATTCCAATAACTCCCGGATGAATCAGCAGCCATGAGAGTCATCGTCACCGGTAGTGCAAAACTGCCGTCGTCAGCGCTTTGCCACTTAAGTAACATTGTTGGCAAACACAGCCCATCCCCTGCACACTCTGTGACACTGGCAAGTTGAGAGCGCATAGTCGAGGCACTCAATTCATACGCCAGCCGATAGTCCTTGACTGTCGTGTTCTCAGCATACGTCTGCACATTCGTAAGCCTGACCGTGGTCTTGTTGACCGATCCCGCCTGATACAGCGGTGTGATGTCTGGCCGGGTCTCGTAGACGAAGCGCACCGAGTTGCCCGGTGTCTTGCCCGCATTGCTGTTGCCGGTGTAGTCGATCCGATCCGGGTAGTACTGCCCGTTGGGGGTGTCTTCGATGTAACTGACAGTCAAGTAATTGCCGACGGTGTCCTGGAGCTTGTTCAGACTCCATAGCATGACTTCGGTCTTGCCCTGGGCTTCGATCCGGGAATCGGCGGTGTTGCCGTATTCGAGGATCTGGCCGCTCTTGGTCCAGACTTTCCACCAGGCAGGACCGCTGCCCTGGCTGCCGTAGCTGACGATGCGGCTGTAGCTTTCGCTTTCGGTGCGGTATTCGGTGGCGTCGGCGCCATAGGTGCCGCTGACGGCAACAAGACGCTGGCCGTCGAGGCAGTAGCGGTCGTTGGCGTTGTAGTTGACGCCGCCGATGACGCCATCCTGGACCATGGTCTTGGGACAGCGATGGATGACGGAAAGCCCGGCAAGGCTCCAGCCCATGCCGAGCAGGCCATTGCCGCCCTGGCTGTTGTAACTCAGGCTGAGTTTGGGCTCGATGCCGGCGGTGCCTGGCGGAACGGCGATGGGGATGGTGTAGGTGAAGGCGCCGCTGGGGCTGACCTGGTGGCTGCCAGGGGTGGCGCCGACTGCGGTAGCGTATGCGGACGGCGCGAACGACGCCAGTATTAAGACGATCAACCCGAACAGGGCGATGATGCGTTCGAAGACTCGTCCTGGCGAGGGACGATAGACGGCAAAACTGAAGGACATGCGGCTCTCCCAAAAGCTGCACTGGTTAATTGTTTTTCAGTTTTCCGCAGAGGTGGCCGACGTGCTTGGCATCGGCCTGTATGGATGGGGCGAAACTTACAGGGTGGTTTTTGAGTGTGTCAAGTGAAATTTCATGGCGGACCTGTTTTATGCCGTTTGCCGGGGATCATCGATCCAGGGACCATCGTCTGATCACTTCGTAATGCGCACCGTCCGGTTCGGTAATTGACTTCACCAGTACGAACTCGCTCACTGGCCAGCGTATCGGCTCGCATACTGGGATTTCGCCGCCCGCCGTGTTGCGCAGCAGCGTGACATGCGGCACATGCGGCCGCGCATCGATGGGAAAACCGGTCGCCTGCAGGGCGGTATTCAGCGCGCCGACCAGATCGAGATGCTGCGACGGTGCCTCGCTCGCGCCCAGCCAGCCGATGCGGTTGTGGCGCCAGTAGCCGGCCTGGTCGAGGATCAGTTCGAATGCGTGTGACTGGACAGTGTCGGCGCAGGCGACCAGGGCATCCAGGTGCGCGGCCGGCGTGCTACCGAGAAAGGCCAGGGTGAGATGCAGGGTGTCGGCACGCATGCGCCGGCCACCCCAGTGTTGGTGCAACCATTTCCCAGTACGATTGAGTGCTGCGCGGGTGGCGTCGTCCGGCCACAGGGCGAAGAACAGGCGCAGGGTATCGGGCTTGGCCGAATGAAACTCGGCCGGAGCGGATTCAGTCACGCGCGATCAGGCACACCGCCTCGGCAGCGATGCCTTCGCTGCGCCCGGTGAAGCCGAGCTTTTCGGTGGTGGTGGCCTTGACGTTGACGCGGTCGAGGGCGATGCCGAGGTCGTCGGCGATGTGCGCCGTCATCCGCGCGATGTGCGGCGCCATTTTCGGCGCCTGGGCGACGATGGTGGCGTCGACGTTGCCGACGCGCCAGTTGCGTTGCTGTAACTGTTCGGCGACGCGGCGCAGCAGGATGCGGCTGTCGATGCCGGCGAAGGCCATGTCGGTGTCCGGGAAATGGCGGCCGATGTCGCCCAGTCCGGCCGCGCCCAGCAGGGCGTCGCAAATCGCATGCAGCAGCACGTCGGCATCGGAGTGGCCGGCCAGCCCCCGATCGTGGGGGATGTCGACGCCGCCGATGATGAGTTTGCGGTTCGCGGCAAAGGCATGGACGTCGAAGCCATGGCCGACCCGGATGTCATTCATTCAGCTTCCCCAGAATCAGACCCGCCAGTTCCAGGTCCTGCGGATAGGTGACCTTGAGGTTGCGGCTGTCGGACTCGACCAGTCTGGGCTGCAAACCGAGCCGCTCGATGGCCGAGGCTTCGTCGGTCATGTCGCTACCGGCGGCGCGTAACGCCTCGGTCAGCGTGGCGTGGCGGAACATCTGCGGCGTTTGCGCCTGCCACAGGCCGGCACGCGGCACGGTGGCCTCGGCCCGGATGCCGGATGCGGTATCGGCCGCGGCGCGCTTGAGGGTGTCGGCCACCGGTACGGCGAGCAGACCGCCGACCGGGTCATCGGCCACTTCATCCAGCAGCTTGCCCAGCAGTTCGTCCGGCAGGCACGGCCGCGCGGCATCGTGCACCAGTACCCAATCGTCCGCATCGCAGACCTTGGCGATGGCGTCGAGGCCGTTCAGCACCGTTTCGGCGCGAGTGGCGCCGCCGCAGCGCAGCACCTCGATGCGTTCTTCCCAGCCCTGCCATTCGTAATTGTTCCAGCGTTTGTCGGTGGGCGACAGCACGACGAACAGCTTTTCGATACGCGGTTCGCGCGCGAGCACCATCATCGCGTGCGCGATCATCGGCACCGAATTGAGGTCCATGTACTGCTTCTCGATGGCCCCGCCCATGCGCGAACCCGAGCCGGCCGCGGGAATCAGTGCGTAATACTTCATGCCTCGCCTCCGGGCGCCAACACGTCGCGGTTGCCATTCGACTGCATCGCCGACACCAGTCCCGCCCGTTCCATGTCCTCGATCATGCGCGCGGCACGGTTGTAACCGATGCGCAGCTGGCGCTGCACCGACGAGATCGACGCGCGGCGCGACTTCAGCACGTAGGCGACGGCCTGGTCGTAGAGCGGATCGGCTTCCGCGCCCGCCTCGCCGAATTCGCCGGCCTCACCCGCTTCTTCCGGCGATTCCAGCACACCCTCGATGTATTCCGGCTCGCCCAGCGATTTCAGGTAATCGACCACGCGGTGGACTTCGTTGTCCGACACGAAGGCGCCGTGGACGCGCTGCGGCAGGCCGGTGCCGGGCGGCAGATAGAGCATGTCGCCCTGCCCCAGCAACGCTTCGGCGCCCATCTGGTCGAGAATGGTGCGCGAGTCGATCTTGCTCGACACCTGGAACGCGATGCGCGTAGGAATATTCGCCTTGATCAGGCCGGTAATGACATCGACGCTCGGACGCTGCGTCGCCAGGATCAGGTGGATGCCGGCCGCCCTGGCTTTTTGGGCGAGGCGCGCGATGAGTTCCTCGACCTTCTTGCCGACCACCATCATGAGGTCGGCGAGTTCGTCGATCATCACCACGATCATCG
Organism: Thiobacillus sp. SCN 63-57; assembly: GCF_001725555.1. Lineage (NCBI taxonomy): Bacteria > Pseudomonadati > Pseudomonadota > Betaproteobacteria > Nitrosomonadales > Thiobacillaceae > Thiobacillus > Thiobacillus sp. SCN 63-57. The sequence continues at coordinate 3,681 of NZ_MEGP01000052.1, forward strand.
GCATGGTCTCGAGCGGTTCGGGGTTATCGGGCGTCAGGCTGAACGGATGGGTCAGCGGCGTGCCGGCCTTCTTGGCGTCGCGCACCTTCTGGTTGTAGCCGGCGAGGTTGCGCACGCCGACCGCCGACATCAGCTTGTAGCGCCGTTCCATTTCGCCGACGCACCAGTTGAGCGCGCTCGCGGCCTGCTTCATGTCGGTGACCACCGGCGCCAGCAGGTGCGGGATGCCCTCGTAGATCGACAGTTCCAGCATCTTGGGGTCGACCATGATCATGCGCACCGCGCTCGGATCGGACTTGTACACCAGCGACAGGATCATCGCGTTGACACCGACTGACTTGCCCGAGCCGGTGGTGCCCGCCACCAGCAGGTGGGGCATTTTGCCAAGGTCGGCCACCACCGGATTGCCGGCGATGTCCTTGCCCAGTGTGACCGTCAAGGGACTGGCGCTGTCGTGATAGGCCTTGGAGCCGAGAATTTCGCTCAGGCGAACGATCTGCCGCTTGGGATTGGGAATCTCCAGCCCCATCGTGTGCTTGCCGGGAATCGCCTCGACCACGCGGATGCTGATCACCGACAGCGTGCGTGCCAGGTCCTTCGCCAGGGTGACGATCTGGCTGCCCTTCACGCCCGTTGCCGGCTCGATCTCGTAGCGTGTGATGACCGGGCCGGGCGAGGCCGACACCACCTTCACCTCGACGCCGAATTCGGCGAGCTTGCGCTCGATCATCAGCGAAGTGAATTCCAGCGCCTCGGGGCTCGCGGTTTCCACCGCCTCGTCGGCGGGGTCGAGCAGATGCAGCGGCGGCAGCGGCGAATCGGGCAGGTCGGAGAACAGCGGTGCCTGTTTCTCGGTGACGGCACGCTCGGACTGCGGCACTTCCTTCACCACCGGCTCGATGCGGATCGGCGGTGCTTCGACGCGCTTCTTCTTTTCCACCGAGACTTTTGCTTCGCGCTTCTGCTGCGCCGCCTCGCCCAGCTTGCGGTCGCGGTAGGCCTGCCAGGTCTGGATCGACGTCCACCAGGCCCACTCCACCCCGGCGCCGGTACGCTCGGCCATGCTGAGCCACGACACGCCGGTGAACAGGCTGAATCCGACCGCCATCAGCAGCAGCAGGACCAGCGAGCCGCCGGTGAACCCGAGCAGCGCACCCGCAGTCGCGCCCAGGCCCGCGCCCAGTACGCCGCCATGCGCGTCCGGCAACGCCACCGCCCAGTGCCAGGTGCGCAGCCATTCGATGCCGGTACTACCCAGCAACAGCAAACCGAACCCACCCAGCCTGAACCAGCGCTGACGCCCGCCTGTCAGCGGGGTTTCATCGAGATGCCGAAAGGTATGAATGACATAGGCCGCCGCCAATACCACCCACCACCAGGCCGACATGCCAAACAGCATCAACAGCAGATCCGACAGCCACGCGCCGACACGCCCGCCCAGATTGCGCAGCGGACCGCCGTCGCCCGTGGTGCTGAAGCCCGGGTCGGCCGCGTTGTGGGTAAGCAGGATGGCCGCCAGCAGTAGCGCGGCAAAGCCCACCAGCAAGGCACGGGCTTCGCGCAGCAGCCGTTGCATACGGGGCGACAAGGGAGTCGAAGAACGGGAAGGGGGACGCGCCATGGGAACTTTAGGGCTGAAAGTGGCCCTGATTATACCGGGCTGACAGCATGGAAATGCGGTCGCCAAGATTGGTTAGAATAGTGTCCTTTCTCCCACGGCTGATTACAGACATGAGCACCGCACACCACAAACTCATCATTCTTGGTTCCGGCCCCGCCGGCTATTCGGCTGCGGTGTATGCCGCGCGCGCCAACCTCTCGCCGGTCGTCATCACCGGCATGCAGCAGGGCGGCCAGCTGATGACGACCACTGATGTCGACAACTGGCCGGCCGACGTCGACGGCGTGCAGGGCCCCGAGCTGATGGACCGCTTCCAGCGCCACGCCGAGCGCTTCAAGACCGAGATCATCTTCGACCAGATCCACACCGCCAAGCTGACCGAGAAGCCGTTTACCCTGATCGGCGACTCCGGCACCTATACCTGCGATGCGCTGATCATCGCCACCGGCGCCTCGGCCATGTACCTGGGGCTGGAAAGCGAGCAGGCCTTCATGGGCAAAGGCGTGTCGGGCTGCGCCACCTGCGACGGCTTCTTCTACAAGAACCAGGACGTCGCCGTGATCGGCGGCGGCAACACCGCGGTCGAGGAAGCACTGTATCTCGCCAACATCGCGAAACACGTCACCGTGGTGCACCGCCGCGACACCTTCAAGTCCGAGAAGATCCTGGTCGACCACCTGATGGAAAAGGTCAAGGAAGGCAAGATCAGCCTCGAACTCGACCACACGCTGGACGAAGTGCTGGGCGACAAGACCGGCGTCACCGGCATGCGCATCAAGAGCACCAAGGACGGTGCGACCAAGGACATCGCGCTGACCGGTATCTTCATCGCCATCGGCCACAAGCCCAACACCGCCATCTTTGAAGGCCAGCTCACGCTGGAAGGCGGCTACATCGTCACCAAGGGCGGCAACAAGGGCAACGCCACCGCTACCAACATCGAAGGCGTGTTCGCCGCCGGTGACGTGCAGGATCACATCTACCGCCAGGCCGTCACCAGCGCCGGCACCGGCTGCATGGCCGCACTCGACGCCGAGCGCTACCTCGACGCACTGGGCAAGACCAAGTGAGATGAAACGCAGCCGCAGTGCGCTCGCCCCCGCCTCGTTCGAGGCGCTGGCGCGCGTACGCCGCGCGCTGCGCGAGCAGGCTGCAGCTGCGCTGGCCACACTGCAGGCATCGCATAAACCGAAACCGGACGGCGCTATGCTGTTTCGCCGTGCCGTCGCCGATGCCGTCCCGCTGCGGCCGTCCGGTCGGGCAGACATCGCACGTCCGCGCCCCAAACCCATCGCCCATCAAAGACAGGCCGACGAGCGCCAGGTACTGGTCGATGCCCTGTCCGATCCATGGGACTGGGAGGCGGCCATTTCCACAGGCGAAGAAATGCTGTATTCGCGCCCAGGCGTCCCCACGGCCGCACTCAGGAAACTGCGGCGCGGCGGCTGGGTCATCCGCGGCGAACTCGACCTGCACGGCCACACCGGCGATGAAGCCCGTATGGCGGTGGCCGCCTTCCTCAACCGCTGCATGCTTGAAGACCGGCGCTGCGTACGCATCATCCACGGCAAGGGGCATGGCTCGAAGAACCGCCTGCCGGTACTGAAAAACAAGGTGCGCCACTGGCTGATGCAGCGCGAGGACGTACTCGCCTTCTGCCAGGCCCGCACCGTCGACGGCGGCGCCGGCGCCGTCATCGTGCTGCTCAAATCCTCGTCCTCGTCACGCTGAAAGAAAGAGAGATCCATCATGAGCGACCCCGTCATCACCGACTTCGAATTGCCGTCCACCGGCAACACGCCTTTCAAACTGTCCGACCATCGCGGCAAGAACGTCGTCGTCTATTTCTACCCGAAGGACAACACGTCAGGCTGCACCCTCGAAGGCCAGGAATTTCGCGACTTGTATGCCGACTTCGGCAAGGCCAACACGATCGTCGTCGGCATTTCGCGCGACAGCATCAAGTCGCACGAGGGCTTCAAGGCCGAATTCGGTTTTCCGTTCGAGCTGTTGTCCGACAAGGACGAAATCGTCTGCGAGCAGTTCGGCGTAATGAAGTTGAAGAACATGTATGGCAAGCAGGTGCGCGGGGTCGAGCGCAGCACCTTCGTGTTCGATGTCGACGGGAAATTGGTGAAGAGCTGGCGCGGGTTGAAGGCGCCTGGGCATGCGGCGGAGGTGTTGGGGTTTGTACAAACGCTTTGAGCGGGCTTCAGCACCGTTCGCGTTGAACTTTCGAAGAGCACTTAACACCGCACCGTTTGCCCTAGCCTGTCGAAGGGCCTGTACGCTGTAGTGAGGGGTTTCGCTGATCTGCTGACCGTTGGCCGGGGGTAGCCCGGCGGCTAGTCACTTTCTTTTGTCTCGCCAAAAGAAAGTAACCCAAGAAAAGGCGACCCCGCTCATCCCCGAAACCCCGGAAATCGAGCCTGGTGGACGGGCGGCAAAGAACTCGCCCCGCTTTTGTTTGTATTTCGAAGGTGAGCGGGGCTCAGACACCTTTGCCTCTGATCCGCCCGGCAGGCTCGATTTCCGGCGGGACTGAGAGGGGCGACAAGTCAAAACCGGGGCAGTAATGATTGGCGGTTTGTGTACTTGGGTGAGTTTCACTACGAAGCCTTCGATCTGGTTGTGTCGGCTACACAGCCTTGATCTGGTTTTGACCTTCTTCCCCTTACAGATCCGCCGAAGATCAAGTGTGGCGGGTGGATCAGCGGCAAA
>NZ_MEGP01000053.1:0-8061 GCF_001725555.1 Thiobacillus sp. SCN 63-57
CGCTTTGCCCGGATGGTGAAATTGGTAGACACAAGGGACTTAAAATCCCTCGCCAGCGATGGCGTACCGGTTCGATTCCGGTTCCGGGCACCACCTTCCGGTTCACCGGCCCGAGTGGTATAATTTTTGCGCTTTATTATTAACACGATGGGCGGTTCGCCCATTTTTTATTTGTGCTGCGCCACGTCCTGACCGGGTCGTACAGCGGCACAACAATGGATTTGCGATGATGGATCTGCCCACCCGCCTGGAGCCTGTACTTGCCGGACTCGGTTACGAGTTGGTGATGCTGGAGCGCGCCGGGCGAGGTCTGATCCGGATTTTCATCGACAAGCCGGGCGGCATCACGATCGACGACTGCGTCGCGGTGAGCAATCACCTGACCCACCTGTTCACGGTCGAGAACATCGACTACGACAGGCTGGAGGTGTCCTCCCCCGGTCTCGACCGGCCGCTGGTCAAGCCGCAGGACTATGCGCGCTTCGCCGGCGAGCCGGTGACGCTGAAATTGCGGGTGCCGATGGACAACCGGCGCCGCCTGAGCGGCCAGCTGGTCGGCCTGGATGGTGAACTGGTGAAATTGATCGTCGACGGCTCGGAAGTGTCGGTCGACTTGAGAAATGTGGATGCTGCCCGTCTGAAACCCATGGTTTAGGCAAGGCAGGCTGGAGGGAATATGAGCCGTGAAATGTTGATGCTGGCCGATGCGCTGGCTCGCGAAAAGAACGTGGACAAAGAGGTGGTGTTCGAAGCGCTGGAGCAGGCGCTCGCCTCCGCCACCAAGAAACGCTTCAAGGAAGAATCCGACGTGCGCGTGTCGATCGACCGCGAGACCGGCGACTACGAATCCTTCCGCCGCTGGCAGGTCGTGACCGAAGCCGATCTGGAGTCCGAGGGCTACCAGATCCTGCTGATCGACGCCCAGGACAAGATTCCCGACATCGAGGCGCCCAGGCCGCCAAGCAGGTCATCCTGCAGAAGATCCGCGACGCCGAGCGCGAGCAGATCATCAGCGACTTCCTCGCCCGCAAGGAACATCTCGTCAACGGCGTAGTGAAGCGCATCGACCGCGGCAACGCGATCATCGAATCGGGGCGCGTCGAAGGCTTCCTGCACCGCGACCAGATGATCCCGCGCGAGAACCTGCGCGTTGGCGACCGCGTGCGCGCCTATCTGCTGCGCATCGACCGCGGCGCCCGCGGCCCGCAGGTGGTGCTGTCGCGCACCGCGCCTGAATTCATCATGAAGCTGTTCGAGCTCGAAGTGCCCGAGATCGAGGAAGGCCTGCTGGAGATCAAGGCGGCCGCCCGTGACCCCGGCCTCCGGGCCAAGATCGCCGTCGTCTCGCACGACCCGCGCATCGACCCGATCGGCACCTGCATCGGCCTGCGCGGTTCGCGCGTCACTTCGGTGACCAACGAACTCGCCGGCGAACGCGTCGACATCATCCACTGGTCGGCCGACCCCGCCCAATACGTCATCAATGCCCTGGCGCCAGCCGAAGTCAGCTCCATCGTCGTCGACGAGGACAAGCACAGCATGGACGTCGTGGTCGACGAGGAGCAACTGGCGATGGCGATCGGCCGCGGCGGCCAGAACGTGCGCCTGGCATCCGAACTGACCGGTTGGGAACTCAACATCATGTCGCGCGAAACGGCCGAAGAGAAACAGTCGGCCGAAAGCGGCAAGACGCTCGCGCTCTTCATCGAGAAGCTCGATGTGGACGAGGAGGTCGCCCAGATCCTGGTCGACGAAGGCTTCTCCACGCTGGAAGAAGTCGCCTATGTGCCGCTCAACGAGATGCTCGAGATCGAGGCCTTCGACGAAGACCTGGTCAACGAACTGCGCAACCGGGCTCGCAACGCCCTGCTGACCGCCGCCATCGTCGGTGAGGAGCAGGTCGAGGCTTCTGCAGGCGACCTGCTGTCGCTCGAGGGCATGGATGCCGAAACCGCACGCACGCTCGCCAGCAAGGGCGTCCACACCACCGAGGATCTGGCCGAGCTGGCCGTCGATGAGCTGACCGAAATGGCCGCCATGGATGCCGAACGTGCCAAACAATTGATCATGGCCGCACGCGCGCCCTGGTTCGCCCAAGGCTGATACGCCACGAGGACTGCATGAACGTTGAACAATTTGCCCAGGAACTGAAACTGCCGCCCCAACTGTTGCTTGAACAGCTGAAGGCGGCGGGCGTCAACAAGAACGATGTAATCGACTCCGTCACGGAAGCGGACAAGGTACACCTGCTCGACTACCTGCGCAAGATGCACGGTGGCGGCACCGAGACCGGCAAGACCAAGATCACCATCACGCGCAAGCAGACCGGTGAAATCCGCAAGACCGACAGCACCGGCAAGTCGCGCACCATCACGGTGGAAACGCGCAAGTCGCGCACCTACGTCAAGCGCGATGCCGCCGCACTGGCAGCTGAAGCCCAGCCGGTCGCCGAGCCGGCCGCCGAAACTCCGCCTGTTCCGCAGGTCGAGGTGCCGGCCCAGCCTGTGGCAGAGCGCAAGGTCGAAGCCCCCGCCCCCGAGCCGGTCGTTGAAGCCGCGCCGCCTGCGGCCGTCGAGGCTGAGCCTGTTGCTGTCGAGCCCGCTGCCGCCCCCGAGCCGGTCACCGAAGCCGTGCCGCCTGCGGTCGCCGAGACCGCTGCAGAGCCTGCACCGGTGGTGAAAAAAACCACTCGCATCAAGAAGGCCTCGATCCTCAACGAAGCCGAAGTCAAGGCGCGCGAAGAAGAGACGCGCCGCCATCAAGCGCTGCAGGAACGCCAGGCTGCGGATGCGCGGGCTCGCGCCGAACGCGAAGCCCTGCGCAAGCAGGCCGAAGCCGCACGCGAAGCCGCCAAGCTAGCGGAAGCCCAGAAAGCCGCTGCGCCTGCCGCCCCCGCCGCACCGACGGAAAAGACGCTGCACAAGCCAGACAAACCCAGCGCAGCCAAAGGCGCCAAAGGTCCGGACAAGAAAGCCGGCGGCACCTGGAAGGACGAGGCCGCACGCCGCAAGGGCGGACTCAAGACCCGGGGCGGCGCTGCGCCTGACGCAGGCTGGCGCGGCCGCAAGGGCAAATCCAAATCCGGCCATGAAGAAACCACCTTCGTGGCGCCGACCGAGCCGATCGTGCGCGAAGTACTGGTGCCTGAAACCATTACGGTCGCCGAACTGGCCCACAAGATGTCGGTGAAGGCCGCCGAAGTCATCAAGGCGCTGATGAAACTCGGCAGCATGGTGACGATCAACCAGGTACTCGACCAGGAAACGGCCATCATCGTGGTCGAGGAAATGGGCCACATTGGCAAGCCGGCCGCGCTCGATACGCCGGAAGCCTTCCTGATCGACACGGGCGAGACGAGCGAAGTGGAAATGCACGCCCGCCCACCGGTCGTCACGGTGATGGGCCACGTCGACCACGGCAAGACCTCGCTGCTCGACACCATTCGCCGCACTCGCGTGGCGAGCGGTGAAGCCGGCGGCATCACCCAGCACATCGGCGCCTATCACGTCGAGACCGAGAAAGGCGTTATCACCTTCCTCGACACCCCGGGTCACGAAGCGTTTACGGCGATGCGGGCGCGCGGCGCGAAGGCGACCGACATCGTGGTGCTGGTCGTGGCAGCGGACGACGGCGTCATGCCGCAGACGATCGAAGCCATCCACCACGCCAAGGCGGCCAACGTGCCGCTGGTGGTGGCGGTGAACAAGATCGACAAACCCGAGGCCAACCCGGAACGCATCCGCCAGGAACTCGTCGCGCAGGGCGTCACGCCCGAAGAATGGGGGGGTGACACCCAGTTCGTCGAAGTCTCGGCGAAAGCGAACACCAACATCGACGGCCTGCTCGACGCCATCCTGTTGCAGGCCGAAGTGCTGGAACTGCAGGCAGCCTCCGATGGTCCCGCCAAAGGTCTCGTCATCGAAGCACGCCTGGACAAGGGCAAGGGCCCGGTCGCCACGCTGCTGGTGCAATCCGGCACGCTGCGTCGCGGCGACATGGTGCTGGCCGGCCAGGTATTCGGCCGTGTCCGCGCCATGCTGGACGAGGCAGGCAAGACGGTAACCGAAGCTGGTCCTTCGATCCCGGTGGAAATCCAGGGTCTGTCCGATGTGCCACAGGCTGGCGAGGACATGATGGTGCTGCCGGACGAACGCAAGGCGCGCGAAATCGCGCTGTTCCGTCAGGGCAAGTTCCGCGACGTGCAACTGGCGAAAAAGCAGGCCGCCAAGCTGGAATCGATGTTCGAACAGATGGGCCAGGGCGAAGTGCAGCATCTGCCCATCATTCTCAAGTCCGACACGCAGGGTTCCTACGAGGGCCTGGCGCATGCGCTGGGCAAGCTGTCGACCGACGAGGTCAAGGTCAACATCATCCACAGCGGCGTCGGCGCCATCACCGAATCCGACGTCAACCTGGCGCTCGCCTCCAAGGCGGTGCTGATCGGCTTCAACGTGCGCGCCGATGCGACGGCACGCAAGCTGGCCGAATCCAGCGGCGTGGACATCCGCTACTACAACATCATCTACGAAGCCGTGGATGAGGTGAAGGCTGCGCTATCCGGCATGCTGGCGCCCGAGAAGAAGGAATCGGTCATCGGCACGGTGGAAGTCCGCCAGGTATTCGTCATCTCCAAGGTCGGCACCATTGCCGGCTGTTATGTGACGGATGGTATGATCAAGCGCAACGCCGGCGTACGCGTGTTGCGCAACAACGTCGTGATCCACCAGGGCGAACTCGATTCGCTCAAGCGCTTCAAGGACGACGTCAAGGAAGTCAAGGCCAACTTCGAATGCGGCCTCTCGCTGAAGAACTTCAACGACATCCAGGAAGGCGACATCCTCGAAGTGTTTGAAGTGGTGGAAGTCGCGCGCTCGCTGTAATGTAATGGTGAGGGGTGAAGGGTGAGGCATTAGGCGCTCACTCCATTCCTCACCCCTTACCCCTCACTCCTACCCCTATTTATGCCGAAGGACTTTCCCAGAGCACGCCGCGTCGCCGACCAGATCCAGCGCGAACTGCCGGAATTGATCCGGCAGGAAGTGAAGGATCCGCGCGTCGGCATGCTGACCATCACCGAGGTGGAGGTCAACCGCGACATGGAGTTCGCCAAGGTCTACTTCACCACGCTGGGCGGCCAGGCCGAGCATGACGCCTGCCTGCAGGGCCTGCAGCGCGCCAGCGGCTTCCTGCGGTCGCAGCTGTCGCACCGCATGCAGCTGCGCGTGGTGCCCAAGCTGACCTTCGTGTACGACCGCTCGGTCGAACGCGGCATCGAACTCACCCAACTGATCGAATCGGCCGTCGCCGAAGACGCCAAACACCCGAAAGACGAGTGAAACCCGTCCGCCAGATCGTCGATGGCGTGCTGCTGCTGAACAAGCCGGTCGGCATTACCTCCAACGCCGCGCTGCAAAAAGCCAAGTGGCTGCTCAACGCCAAAAAGGCGGGACACACCGGCACCCTCGACCCCTTCGCCGATGGCCTGCTGCCGCTGTGTTTCGGTGAAGCCACCAAGTTTTCCGCCTACCTGCTCGACGCCGACAAGCGCTATCGCGCCGTGCTGCAACTGGGCGTCACCACCTCAACCGGCGATCCGGAAGGCGAGGTGCTCGACACGCGTGAGGTGGCGGTCGGCTGCGACGACATTGCCGCGGTGCTGCCGCGCTTCCTGGGCGAGATCGAGCAGATCCCGCCCATGCACTCGGCGCTCAAGCATCAGGGGCGCCCGCTTTACGAATATGCCCGCGCCGGGATCGAAATCGAACGCCCGCCGCGCAAGGTCACGATCCGCGCCCTGGAGATGATTGAATGCGCTCCGCCGCGCGTAGTGCTGGACGTGCAATGCACGGCGGGCACCTATATCCGTACCCTGGCGCAGGATATCGGCGCCGCCTTGGGATGCGGCGCCCACCTCACCGCGCTGACGCGCACCGCAGCCGGCGGGTTCAGCCTGGATCAGGCCCACGCACTGACGGATCTGGACGCGCTCGACGCCAGCCAGCGCCACGCCCTGCTGTTGCCCGCAGACTGCCTGGTGATGCACCTGCCTGCCGTCCAGCTCGATGCTGCCGGCGCCTTGAGCTTGTGCCAGGGACGCAGCGTCCTGCACCCGGACGCGCGTGCGGGGCTCATGCGCGTGTATGCGCCGCCGCACGCCTTCCTCGGCCTCGCCGACGCCAACAATGGCCAGCTGGTGCCGCGACGTCTGATCGCCACCCAACAGACTTGAGTTGCACGCCTCTTTCCACGTAAAATACGCGGTTTCCCCCCGAACGTGTCCCGCTCAGCCGCAGGCCACGCGATTTCAAAGGAGTACACCATGGCTGTGAATACCGCGCAAAAAGCGCAAATCGTCCAGGATTACCAACGCGCCGCCGCCGACACCGGCTCGCCCGAAGTGCAGGTTGCCCTGCTGACGGCTCGCATCAACGACCTGACCGGCCATTTCAAGGCCAACATCAAGGATCACCACTCGCGTCGTGGTCTGCTGAAGATGGTGAGCCGCCGCCGCAAGCTGCTCGACTACCTGAAGCGCACCAACCTCGAAGGCTACAAGACCCTGATCGATCGCCTCGGTCTGCGCAAGTAATCCCTGCAGAGCCACTGTGATGATCCGGCACCCTGCTGCACCGGCGCTGTCTGTATCAGAGCTGTGGATGGGGCGTATTGCCCCCTGAATTTCGCACGCCCCGCTTCTGCGGGGCGTTTTTGCTTTGAAAGGAACTCGTGTGAGCGCTATCAAGAAAACTTTCACCTACGGCCGCCACCAGGTCACGCTGGAAACCGGCGAAATCGCCCGCCAGGCCTCCGGCGCCGTCATCGTCAACGTTGACGACACCGTGGTACTGGTCACCGTCGTCGCCAAGAACGAAGTCAAGCCGGGCCAGGATTTCTTTCCGCTGACCGTCGATTACCAGGAAAAAACCTACGCCGCCGGCCGCATCCCCGGCGGCTTCCTCAAGCGCGAAAGTCGTCCGTCCGAAGGCGAAACGCTGATCTCGCGCCTGATCGATCGCCCGATCCGTCCGCTCTTCCCCGAAGGCTTCTTCAATGAAGTGCAGATCATCGCCACCGTGATGTCGTCCAATCCCGAAGTCAGCGCAGACATTCCCGCGCTGATCGGCGCCTCCGCCGCGCTGTCCCTGTCCGGCCTGCCGTTCGACGGTCCGGTGGGCGCGGCGCGCGTCGGCTTCATCAACGGCGAATACGTGCTCAACCCGACCAACTCCGAGTTGAAGAATTCGGCGCTCGACCTGGTCGTCGCCGGCACCGAGACCGCCGTGCTGATGGTCGAGTCCGAGGCCATGGAACTGCCCGAAGACATCATGCTGGGCGCCGTCGTGTTCGGCCATACCCAGATGCAGGCGGCGATCAACGCGATCAACGAGCTGGCCGACGAAGCCGGCGCCGACGCCTGGGACTGGCAGCCGCTCGCCGAAGATACGGCGATGGTGGAACGCCTCAAGGCCCTGGCCGAGGACGGTCTGCAGCAGGCCTACAACATCAAGCAGAAGCAGGCGCGCATGACCGCCGTCGACGAAGTCCGCAGCAAGGCCTTCGCCGAACTGATCACTGCCGACATGGACACTGTCGCGCAGAATCACGTCAAGGACGCCTTCCACCGCCTGGAAGCCAGCGTCGTGCGCAACCGCATCCTGTCCGGCCAGCCGCGCATCGACGGCCGAGACACCCGCACCGTGCGCCCGATTACCATCCGCACCGGCGTGCTGCCGCGTACCCACGGTTCCGCCCTCTTCACCCGCGGCGAGACCCAGGCACTGGTCGTCACCACGCTCGGCACCGGGCGCGACGAGCAGACCATCGACGCGCTGGAAGGCTCCTACTCCGACCGCTTCATGCTGCACTACAACATGCCCCCCTACGCCACGGGCGAAACCGGCCGCGTGGGTTCGCCCAAGCGCCGCGAGATCGGCCACGGCCGTCTGGCCAAGCGCGCGCTGCTGGCGGTGCTGCCGACCAAGGAAGAGTTCGGCTACACCATGCGCGTGGTGTCGGAAATCACCGAGTCCAACGGCTCGTCGTCGATGGCCTCGGTGTGCG
>NZ_MEGP01000054.1:0-7199 GCF_001725555.1 Thiobacillus sp. SCN 63-57
TCCTCGGCCTGGACATGGTCGGCGGCCAGTCCGGCCTGGACGAAAAGCAGCTGCTGGGTGGCGAGGGCGGGGTGGGCTTTGTGGAGCACGCCGTGAAGATGGGTACGGCCTTCAACATGACGGCCGAGGAATCGGGCGAGGCCATGGCAAAGATGAAATCCGCCTTCGGCATGAAGTGATACTGCGCCATCAAGTGGAACGGGGCCATGGATGCCTTGCCCAGGATGCCGCCCGCATTGCTGAATTCGTGGCGGGTAATGCCGGCAGCCGTGTTCAGGGCAAAGTGCTCGCTCAGGTAATACGTGAAGTTCGCAATGGGCACCACCTCGTTGGTGGCATCCGCTCCCACGACCGGGGATTTGATATCAGGCCGGATATTCACCAGCCCGACGCTCACGTCCAGACCGATCGGATCGGCATGAGCAGATACGGCACAGGCAGCCAGGAGAACGCCCAGGACAGACGGGAGAAAGTTATGTTTTTTCATGAAGGCCCCTAAATAGAATGAAAACTTGCGCTTCATCACAACTCGGATAAAGACGCCACTTCTATTACAGGGGCACGGCCTTAGCATGTAAATTGGTAGTACTACCGTACTATTCACGTATGAAACCTTGGCCAGACAAGGGAAATCCCTGAGTGCGAAATTTCCGGTTTTGTGCGCATGATTTATTCAGCTGGAAAGTCACCAACCGGCAATAAGATGCCATTGGTGGGTGCCCATGATTGAGTGGAAAACTAAAGAATTACGCGGATGCCCGTTGGAACGCTTGCGTAACGTCACCCGGATGGAGACATACCCTCCTCCACCCTGGGCCGATCGTCTTTTGGATGGTCAGAGCCGATCGGGCTCGGTCACAAACCCGATACGGGAGAGGCCGGCCTGCGCAGCCAGCGACATGACTTTCGCAACCGGTTCGTATTCGGCATGCCGGTCGGCGCGGATATGCAGCTCAGGTTGTGGCTGCTTTTTTGCGGCCTCGGCAAAACGCGGCGCGAACTGATCCATCGCAACCCGCTCGCCGTTCCAGTAGAGATCGCCGTTTTCCCGGATGCCGAGTTCGATATGATCCGGCTTGGTGACATTGGGTGCGCTGCTTGCCTTGGGCAGGTCGATCTTGACTGCGTTGGTGAGCAAGGGCGTGGTGATGATGAAAATCACCAGCAGTACCAGCATCACGTCCACCAGCGGTACCACGTTGATATCGGCCATCGGCCCCGGCCCCCGGCGCGGGTCAAAGCTTCCCATTGCCATGGCTCAGGCCTCCTTCACGATATGCAGGGGACGGGGTTCGCCGGCGGAACTGTTGGCCTTTTCGCCCACGGTGATGATGGCGTACAGATCATGCGCGAACGCATCCAGCCGGGCGAGCCACACCCGGTTCCGCCGGTTGAACGCATTGAAGGCAAGCACGGCCGGAATCGCCACGGCCAGCCCCATCGCCGTCATGATGAGCGCCTCGCCCACCGGGCCGGAGACCTTGTCGAGCGTCCCCTGCCCCGACAGGCCGATATTGACGAGTGCGTGATAGATCCCCCATACGGTGCCGAACAAGCCGATATAGGGGGCGGCCGATCCCGCCGAGGCCAGGATGGTCAGGCCATGCTCGACACGCGTCGCCTCCTGGTCGATGCCGTTTCTGAGCAGACGCGTGAGAAATTCACCCAGGCCACCTGCGGCTGCCAGCTTGTGCAGGCCATGCTTTTCGCTGTCGCTGGCAGCTTCCAGTGCATCATGCGCCAGTTCGGCAAAAGCATGATCGCGCGGCTGTCTGTGCAAGGCGGTGCGGATTTCCTGCAGCGAATCGGCTGCCCAGAATTGTTCGAGAAAGCTTTCGACGCGTCGCTTCGCCAGGTAGTTGGCGATCGTCTTGGTCACGATCAGGTACCAGCTCGCAACCGACAGTGCCAGCAGCAGAAACAATACCGTTTTCCCGAGCGTATCGGCCTGGGCCAGGAAATGGGCAAAGCCTATGTTCGTATCCATATCATCGTCCTTCGAGTACAAAATTAAACGGCTGGATGGCGACGGCGCGCACGGCTGCGCCATCGCGGCTGGCCGGGCTGCATCGCCAGCGTCTGACGGTGGCCAGCGCGGCCTCGTCGATGCGTGCGTAACCGGAACTGGTTTTGATCGTGGCGCGGTCAACCCGCCCCGTTTCGTCGAGCTCCACGCGCAGCACCACCTTGCCCTCTTCCCCGAGACGACGGGAAATGGCGGGATAGGACGGCGGCGCGCGGTCCGGACAGGTCAGCGCGAGTTCGCCGCTCAACACGGCCGGGCCCACAGGCTTTGGCGGCGGCGCGGGCGGCGCAGGTTCGATCGGTGCCTCGATCCTGGGAGGTTCAGGTGAGGAGGATGGCGCGACCAGATCGGACGGCAACACGACCGGCGTTTGTGCGGCCAGCTGCTGCTGGAGCGGCGGTTGAACGGGCTGTTCGCGTTTGACTGGTTTGGGCTTGGGCGGGTCCGGCCTCGGCGGCTCAAGCCTGGGAGGATCGGTCAACAGGTCGACAAACAACGTCGCCGCCTCGGCGGGCGGCGGCAGCACACGGTAGTGCCACAGGCTGTAGAGCAACGCCCCGTGAAGGGCGAGCACGGCGGAAAGGCCTGCCAGGCGCGCGCCAAATGCGTACTGCCGTGGACGCAGCATGCTCAGTAATCCACACGCAACTCGGCCTGATAGGTGCGTTTCGGGAAAGGATGCGGCCCGATGAAATAATCTTCATTGGTCAGGTTGTCGATCCCGAACGAAGCGCGAATCAGTTTCGAGAAACGGTAGCCGAGTTTCACGTCGACGGTGGTGTACTTGCTCAGGCTTCCGGTGTCGTTGTGATGGGTGTCCGAGTTATCCAGGTTGCCGAACTGAAGTCCGCTGTAAAGCAGGCCGAGGGAACCGGTCCAGTGTTCGTCGAAGCGATAGGAAGCGAAGACCGAGGCGCGCCAGTCAGGGATGCGTGGCACCTTCTTGCCAACGAGAGCGGGATTACCCGGATCGGACAGGATCTCCGAGTCGGTGTAGGTCAGGCTGCCATTGATATCCAGTCCAGGCACCAGGAAGTCCACCGCTTCATACGCCGCCTCGGCGCCCGTGACGCGGGTGCGGCCGATGTTCTGCACGCGGCTGACGAGGGTGATCAGATTCAGCTGGCTGGTCAGGAAATTGTCGGTGCGCTGGTCGAACAGCGACAGGCGCAGGTTGCCGTTCCTGAGTGCATGCTCCGCGGTGAGGTCGGTCGCCAGGATTTTTTCCGGGTTCAGATTGGGATCGCTGATATAGGTGGTTCCGCTTTTTTTCTCGGTCTGAAACAGTTCCGTGACGGTCGGCATGCGGTAAGCGCGGGCAACCGAACCCCGGATCAGCCAGTCGCCTGCCGCCCGCCAGGCGAGCGACGCCTTGGGCGAGTGGTAGGTGTCGTCGCGGCTGGCAATCGGCGCATAGCCGCTGATGAAGCCGTTGAAGGCCTGCCAGCGCTCGGTTCGCCAGCCGAGCGTGAGCGTCAGGCGCGGATCGAACTTCCACGCATCCTGCGCAAAAAAGGCATCGGTGCGGGTGTCGCCCATGGTGGTGCTGACGGGGGATGCGCCAATGCTGCTGTCGTCGGTCCAGCTGGATGCAGCGTATTTGGCACTGCTGTAGGTGTAGTGGTCGTAATGGTAGCCGAAGGTGACGGTGTGGTTTTTCCTGTCCTGGCCGGGTTTCCAGATTGCCCGGGCGTCCAGGGTCTTCCAGCCGCTCTCGTCGCCGAACGTGATCGTGCCTGCCCCGCCTGCCGAGCCCGGCTGGCCGAGCCCGCCTGCAATCGCAGTGGTCGGCGTCCGCGTGATGTCGCGAGGGGTGGAATAATCCGAGGCGCTCAGTTCGATCGACCAGTCCGACGACAGGCGGCTGTCCAGACTCAGGCCCAGCAACTGGTTCTGCGTGTTGCTGTCCGACGGGGCGAGCGCACTCGTGCTGACGGTGTAGTTCTTGTTGTCGATATTGACGCTGCCGCTCCATATCGATTGCCCCGACGCATTACGCAGGTAGGTCCGGGTATCGCTGAAGCTGTCGTTCTGCCAATACGCATAAGTGAGGGCCGCGCGCGTGTCGGGCGTGAAGTCGTACGCCAGACGGATTTTCATCGTGTCCTGCACCGAATGGTCCAGGCTGGTCGCGCCGAACATCATGCTGGGGACGTTCGTCGGGTTGGTGTAGGGCACGCCGCCTGTGACCGGCGTCCCTGCGCCGTTGTTGGCTGCGGGGACGGCTGCCGTGGCGAAGTTGATCGGCTGCGAATGCGTATCGAGATGGTTGAACAGGAACGACCAGCTCAGGCTGCCGTTCACCCGCGCACCCAGCGCAAGCTGTTCCTGATGGCCCCGGTAAGTGTCGTCCGTGGCGTAATGTTTGTAGTCCTGGGTCCATCCCTGGACCCGTGCATGGGCTTCGAACTGCTGCGGCCTGCGCGTATTGATCAGGATGGTGGCGCCAGCCGAGTTGCCGGGCAGCAGCGCCGAGAATGGACCATACAGCACTTCGATGTTCTCGATTTCCTCGCTGCCGACGATGTTCCAGCGCGGCGGGAAATTGTAGGAATTGCCCAACAGGTTGGACAGCAGCAGACCGTCCGCATAAACCAGAGACCACGCACTCTGGAGACTGCCCGCCGTGCGGCTGGCAACGATGCCGTTGCGGTCGCCGACATAGCGCTTGCGTATGAAGAGGCTCGGTGTGTACTTGAGCGAATCCTCGACGTTGATGACGTTCATTTCGCGCATCTGGTCCTGGCTCACTTCGGCCGAGGGCGAAGGATTGTTCGTCACCACGGCCGGGCGCGGCAGACTGACGACCATTTCCGGCAAGGCCTGCTCTTCAGCCCAGGCGGCAGGATGACCCAGCGTACTGGCGAGAGCCAGCACCAAAGTTTTACGTTTCATGGTTCTCCCTTGTTGGTTTTCTATTTGGCGGTGCCGGATCGCTGTCCCTGTTGTTCCAGCCAGGACTTCAGCCTGGCCTCATCGAGCGTGCCCACTGCTGCCTGGCGCCGATGCGCCTTGTCGTACAGATACGAGCGCGGCAGTTCCCCCTGCCAAGTAGGGTCGATGGCGGCGCGCAGGCGTTCGGGGATGGGATCGTCGAAAACCCAGGACTCTGCATGGCTCAACCCGAGCTTGCGCAGGGTTTTCCGGATCGCGTCGCTATCCTCCGGGCTGTCGACCGCGACCAATACCAGAGGCAGGGTCTTTTCGTTTTTCGACAGTTTTCCCAGCATGGTCAGTTCGTCGATGCAGTGTCCGCACCAGTTGACCGACCACAGGCTCAGAATGAACGGCTTGCCCGCATACCGCGCTTCGATCTTTGCCAGGCTGCCCGAATCGAAGCGGGCAGGCTCGGTTGCCGATGCAGGCCATGCGGCCAGACACACGAGAAAAAGACACAGACGACGCAGCATGATCACTCGACCTCCAGGATTCGGACGCCTTCGCGGAGCGTGTTCCACACGACCTGCATCCGGCCGTCATGGATGAGGGGCATCGGATAGTCCGCGGCATCGGCAGTCGTCGCGATACGGTGCGGCGCGCTCCAGCTGGCCCCCCCATCCTTCGACAGCAATGCCATCGCGCCGTAAGCCTGGCCGTCGAACTCGCGCCAGGTGATCAGCACGATCTGCCCGTCAGCCGCCACGGTGGCGTGGCCGGCCTGGGCCTGCGGATTGCCGAACGCCATGGGCGCCGACATCCGGTCACCTTTCACCTGCCGGTAAAACAGCCCCTGTCGGTTCTTGCCGTGGGTATACCAGACCGCGTGCAGCGTGCCGTTGTCGCCGGTTGCAATCCCGCCGCCATGGTGCGGGCAGGCATCGATATTCCATTCGTCATCGGCCAGCCGCTGCACCTTGCCCGTATCGAGATAGGAAAATGCGAAGTCGCGCGTATTGGATCCGTACAGGTTGCGCCATAGGGCGACGGGACCATCCGCTGTCCAGGCCAGCGCCGTCCGGCAGCACTCGCAGGTATGCTCGGCCAACTTGCGGTTGGCATGGAAGCTGGCACCGTCATCGTCGGAGCGCGCCACATACACCGATGTGCCAGCGTATGCCACGCCCTGCTCCTTCGCGGCATCCCGGTCGCGGCCATCCAGCCAGACGATGGCCAGTCGGTCGCCGCTATCTGAAACCAGCGAATCGAAACGGTGGCTGGTCAGGCGCTTGTCGTCGTTGATCGTGATGGGGGCCGAGTAGGTCTTGCCGCCATCGGTCGAGCGCGCGTAGCGAATCTCGCCGGTGTAGGGTTGCGGCAGCAGCAGCGTCCAGGTGAGATGTACCGTGCCATTGCGGGTGACGGCGATCTTGGGCCGGTTTTCACCTTCCGCCCCGATGTTTTCCGGCTCGGCGTTGACGGTGACCGGAGCAGAAAAATGTTGGCCGTCGTCGGCCGAATGCGAAACCAGGAGCGTCCGGTTTTCGACCCGGGCGAGCCAGATCCGGCCCTGCGCGTCGACGGTGGCCCCGATCGCCAGCGTGGGTTTTGCCGGTCGGGACGCGACGGCCTGTCCCGGATTTTCCGGCGACATGTGCGTATGCGGCAAGGCCGCGCCCGCGTACCCCGACAGCAATAGCGCGGCGGTGGTCCGCGCCAGGCCCCAGCGGCCGGGAGCCGTTTTCATAATGCTCATCATGATGTCTCTCGTCCCCCTGGCCGGATGCGGGCGAATATGCGGCAACCGCTACCGCGTATTCGCCCGGCAATCCGTACCGGCCTGAAAACATTCAGGAAATTTATTGGTTTCTATTCGGGACGAGTGTAGGGTGCGCGACGTGTCACGACAATGTGGCAAATTGCCGCAGCGTCGCCGCGGTCAATGGCGGGGCGAGGCGGTATCCAGCGTGATGCCGACGTTTTCCTGTTTGCCCTGGCTGTCCCTGAACGTCAGGGTCATGGGCACTTTCTCGCCCGCCACGACCTGCGATGTGAGGCCGATGAGCATGGCATGCAATCCGCCCGGTTTCAGGCTGACCGTTTCGCCTTTCGGCAGCTTGATCGATTCAAGCTCGCGCATTTCCATCACGCCATCGTCCATGCGCATGAAATGCAGTTCGACATGATCTGCGCGGGGGGTCGTTCCCGCGACGAGTTCCATGTCCCGGTCGGCTGTGATTTCCATGAACGCACCCGCTACCTTCTGGCCAGGTGCCGTGGCACGCACCCAGGCATG
>NZ_MEGP01000055.1:0-13528 GCF_001725555.1 Thiobacillus sp. SCN 63-57
CGACCTGCTGTTCGAGCGTTTCCTCAACCCCGAGCGGGTGTCGATGCCCGACTTCGACATCGACTTCTGCCAGGACGGGCGCGACCGCGTGATCCAGTACGTGAAGGAGCGGTATGGCCACGCGGCGGTGTCGCAGATCGCCACCTTCGGCACGATGGCGGCCAAGGCGGTGTTGCGCGACGTCGGTCGCGTGCTCGACCTGCCGTACCTGTTCGTCGACAAATTCGTCAAGCTGGTGCCCAACGAACTGGGCATCTCGTTGGCCGAGGCGCGCGAAAAAGAACCGCAGATCGACGAGCGTGCCCGTACCGAAGAAGAGCTCGCCGAACTGCTGCCGCTGGCGGAGAAGCTCGAGGGCATCACGCGCAACGTCGGCATGCATGCGGGCGGCGTGCTGATCGCGCCGGGCCGGCTCACCGATTTCTGTCCGCTGTATCAGGCCGAAGGCTCCGACGCGGCGGTGTCGCAGTTCGACAAGGACGACGTCGAGGCGATCGGCCTGGTGAAGTTCGACTTCCTCGGCCTGCGCACGCTGACCATCCTGGCCGAAGCGGTGCGCTTCGTGCAACGCCATCCGGGGCGGGAGCGCTTCCAGCTGGAAGACCTGCCCCTCGACGATCCGGCGGTCTACAAGCTGTTTGCCGACGGCAACACCACCGCGGTGTTCCAGTCCGAATCGCGTTCGGCCAAGGATCTGGAAAAGAAGCTGAAGGGCGACTGCTTCGAGGACATCATCGCGCTGATCATCGCGCGCAAGCAGGGCAAGCAGAAGCCGGAGTATTTCCACCCCGACCTCGAGCCGGTGCTGAAGTCGACCTACGGCATCATCGTCTACCAGGAGCAGGTGATGCTGGTGGCGCAGATCCTGGCCGGCTACAGCCTCGGCGCCGCCGACCTGCTGCGGCGTGCGATGGGCAAGAAGAAGCCCGAGGAAATGGCCAAGCAGCGGGAAATCTTCCTCGCCGGTGCAGCCAAGCGCGGAGCGGACACCAAGGTCGCCGAGCGCCTGTTCGACCTGATGGAGAAATTTGCCGAGTACGGCTTCAACAAGTCGCATTCGGCCGCCTATGCGCTGGTGGCGTATCACACCGCCTGGCTCAAGGCCTACTACCCGGCCGAATTCATGGCGGCGACGATGTCGTCGGAAATGTCCGACACCGACAAGGTGCGGGTGTTCTATGAAGACTGTCGCGCTAACGGACTGGTGATGCTGCCGCCCGACATCAACCTGTCGGGTTATCGTTTTGATCCCGTCAGCAAGACCGAGATCCGCTATGGCCTGGGCGCGATCAAGGGCAGCGGCGAAGCGGCGATCGGCGCGATCGTCGCCGAGCGCGAGGCGAACGGCCCCTTCAAGGGGCTGTTCGACCTGGCCCGGCGGGTCGACAAGCGCTATCTCAACCGCCGCGTGCTCGAGGCGCTGGTGAAGGCGGGTGCGTTCGACGCCATCAACGGCCATCGTGCCAGCTTGATGGCCTCGGTCGGCGCGGCACTGGAAACCGCCGACCGCGCGGCGCGCAGCGGTGGCCAGGTCGGCCTGTTCGGCGAAGCGCTCGACGGCGGCGGAGAAGACCTGATCGACGTGCCGGTGTGGCCCGAGCAGGAAAAGCTGCTGCAGGAGAAGTCCGCGCTCGGCTATTTCTTCAGCGGCCATCCCTTCACGTCGTACCTGTCCGAGGTGTCGAGCTTTGCCAAGCGGCAACTCGACAGCCTGGAGCCTTCGCGCGACCTGGTCATGCTGGCCGGCATTGCCGTTTCGCTGCGCACCCAGATGACGCGGCGCGGCAAGATGCTGATCCTGCTGCTGGACGATGCGACGGCGCAGGTCGAAGTCGTGATTTTCAACGAACTTTACGAGCAGAGTCGTCATCTGCTGAAGGACGACGCGCTGCTGGTGATCGAAGGCAAGGTCAACCGCGATGACTATTCAGGCGGCGTGCGGGTGACGGCGGAGCGGATCTATGATCTGGCCGGCGCGCGCACCCGGTTTGCCCAGGGCTTGCGGCTGGCTTGCAACGGGCAGTCAAACGGGCGCAAGCTGGCGGAATTGCTTGCGCCCTACAAGGCTCAGGAGGGCGGATGTCCGGTGTGGGTCGAGTATCACAACCCCAGCGCGCGTTGTCGGGTGCGGCTGGGAGAGGACTGGCGGGTGCGGCTGGATGACCGCCTGCTGGAGTCTTTGGGCACTTGGCTCAAACCCGAGGCGGTAAACGTGATGTACTGAAAAGCCAGGGGTCGGATGGAACAATCGTACCGATCCGGACTTTTCTTTTAACAAAGTGTTGACATGAATTACATAATATTAGAAACTTCTAATAACACTGATGTCGCCGCAATGGCGGTTGGTGTTGTCTCCTCCAATCCTCCTCCTTTGGTGGATACTCTGCCCGGCTCATCACTGAGCTGGGCATTTTTTTGACCGTGTTCCGGGCGGACGTCCAGCCTTCAGTCGGTCCGCTTCACGAATCCCTTGTACTGGCCATCCGCTTCTCCGATCTCGAGCCGGTCGACCCGCGCCAGCGGCGGGCCGGCGTGGGCCCACTCGATCAGGGCCTCGACCGCCGAGGCCGGTCCCTGAATCACGGCCTCGACTGCACCGTCGGGCGTGTTGCGCACCCAGCCGGCCACGTTCAGACGTTCGGCCTCCATCCGCATCGACTCGCGGAACCACACGCCCTGCACCCGGCCATGGATACGCAGGCGATGCGTTTTCATGGCTTTACTTCACCTTCATGCCCGGCTGCGCGCCGCTGTCGGGCGACAGGATGAACAGCCCGGGGGCGTCACCTTTATGCCCTTCAGGGTACGAGGCAGCCAGCACCATGCCTTCGCTCATGCCGAACTTCATCTTGCGCGGGGCGAGGTTGGCGACCATCACGGTGAGCCGTCCGACCAGGGCTTCGGGCGCATAGGCCGACTTGATGCCGGCGAACACCTGGCGGGTGCCAAGTTCGCCGAGATCGAGCGTCAGCCGCAGCAGCTTGTCGGCGCCTTCGACATGTTCGGCATTGGCGATGCGCGCGATGCGCAGATCGATCTTGGCGAAGTCGTCGATGCTGATCGTGTCGGATACCGGCGTGGCGGCCGCTGGTTGCGTAGCGTGCGCCTGCGCTTCGGCGTGGCGCGCCGGCGCGGGGGCAGGCGTGGGTTCGAGGTTCTGTTTGTTGGCATCTACCATGGCTTCGATGGATTTGGGGTCGATACGGGTCATCAGGTGGTTGTAGGCGTTGATACGATGGCGGATGAACAGGCTTTGCGCGTCCTCCCAGGCCAGCGGCGGAATGTCGAGGAAGGCTTCGACCTCGCCGGCAAGTTTCGGCAGTACCGGCTTCAGGTACAGGGTCAGCAGGCGGAAGCAGTTCAACGCGACCGTGCAGACCTCGTGCAGGCGATACACGGCTTCGGGTTTCTTCGCCAGTTCCCAGGGTTTTTCGTCTGCGACGTACTGGTTGGCGCGGTCGGCCAGCGCCATGATTTCCCGTAAGGCTTTGGCGTAGTCGCGCGCCTCGTAGTGCGCGGCGATCGTGCTGGCCGCAGCCTGGAATGCGCCGACCAGTTCGATATTGGCCACGCCGTCGGCAAGCTTGCCGTCGAAATTCTTGTGGATGAAGCCGGCGGTGCGGCTGGCGATGTTGATGAACTTGCCGACCAGATCCGAGTTCACCCGTGCGACGAAGTCGTCGAGGTTGAGATCGATGTCCTCCATCGTGCCGTTGAGCTTGGCCGCGTAGTAGTAACGCAGCCACTCTGGATTCAGCTTCTGCGCCAGGTAGCTCTCGGCCGTGATGAAGGTGCCGCGCGATTTCGACATCTTCTGGCCGTTGACTGTGAGGAAGCCGTGCGCGTAGATCGCGGTGGGCAGGCGGTGGCCGGAATATTTCAGCATCGCCGGCCAGAACAGCGCGTGGAAATACAGGATGTCCTTGCCGATGAAATGCACCAGTTCGGTTTTCGAGTCCTTGCCCCACCAGGCGTCGAAGTCGAGGCCATTGTCCGCTGCATATTTGGCGAAGCTCGCCATGTAGCCCACCGGCGCGTCCAGCCAGACGTAGAAATACTTGCCGGGTGCGCCGGGGATCTCGAAGCCGAAGTAGGGTGCGTCGCGGCTGATGTCCCAATTGTTGAGGCCGGCGGCGAACCATTCCTGCATCTTGTTGGCGGCTTCGCTCTGCAGCGTACCCGAGGTCGTCCACTCGCGCAGGAAAGCTTCGCAGGCGCCGAGCTTGAAGAAATAGTGTTCGGAATCCTTGTGCACCGGCGTCGCGCCCGACACCGCCGACACCGGGTTCTTCAGCTCGGTCGGGCTGTAGGTCGCGCCGCACACCTCGCAGTTGTCGCCGTACTGGTCCGCCGCGCCGCATTTCGGGCATTCGCCCTTGATGAAGCGATCCGGCAGGAACAGGTTCTTCACCGGATCGTATAGCTGGGCGATGGTCTTCACCTCGATCAGCCCGGCGTCCTTCAGCGCGAGGTAGATCTTCGAGGCGAGCGCGCGGTTCTCGTCGGAGTGCGTCGAGTAGTAATGGTCGAAGCCGATGTGGAAGCCTGCGAAATCGCGCGTGTGCTCGTCCCACACGCGTTGGATCAATGTTTCCGGGGTGATACCTTCCTTTTCCGCGCGCAGCATGATCGCGGTGCCATGAGTGTCGTCCGCGCACATGTAGCGGCAGTCGTGGCCGCGCATCTTCTGGAAGCGCACCCAGATGTCGGTCTGGATGTATTCGACGAGGTGGCCGAGGTGGATGCTGCCGTTGGCGTAGGGCAGGGCGGAAGTGACGAGGATCTGGCGGGACATGGGCAGGCCGGAAGGCGCAAAAGCCGCCATTTTAACGCGAGCGGACCGTGCCGCTCTTCAATGTCCTGCTAAAAACGCGAGCCGGGCTGCTTGAGGAATTCGAGTTCCGCTTCGGAGGAGGGGCGGCCCAGGATCGCGTTGCGATGCGGGAAGCGGCCGAAGCGCGCCACCACGTCGCGGTGCTTGCGCGCGTAGTCCAGGAAATTGTCGAACAGCGTGCGTTCGTCGGCAGCGGCTTCGCTTGCCAGGGTTTCATACAGCGCGACGGAGCGGTCCTGCATGCTCAGCGACTCGGCATGTTCCAGCGGCAGATACAGGAACACGCGCTCGATCGGCGCAAGCTGCCGGTCTTCGCCAGCCGCGAGCGCGTCCAGGCTCAAGGCCAGTGCCTGGGGATCCGTGGCAAATGCCTGCGGCTGGTCGCGATGGATATGATGCGGAAACTGGTCGACCACGATCACCAATGCCAGGCGCGTGCGCGGGGTGGCGGTCCAGTGGTCCAGCCGGCCTGCGGTCGCATCGACCAGCGTGGCGGCAAAGCGGTCGATCACCGCCCGGTCGTTTTCGGGCGATTTCCCGAACCACAGCGTGTTTTTCCGTCCGGCAACCTCGGTCGCGCTGCCGGGCGGGCCGAACCAGAAATCGAGCACGTTTTCGGGCAGAACGTCCATGACGGGGTGGCCGGTTCAGAAAATGTCGTCGGACAGGTCGTTGTGGCTGCCGTCGCAGAACGGCTTGTCCTTGCTGTGCTTGCAGTTGCACAGCCATACCGTGGTCTTCTCCTTGATGACGAACGGCATCGGCTCCAGGCCGCTGCCTTCGTGCGAGCCATCGCAGAACGGTTGCGTCATCGAGCGGCCGCACGAGCACCACCAGTATTCTCCGGGTTCGAGTTCGAGTTCGGCGGGATTGCGGTCATACACAACGGGTTCGGACATGCTTTGACTCCTGAGCGAAAAACACCATTCTAGACGTATTGACCGTCGGCAAATCCGTACGGTTCATGGGGCAATTCCGTCGCGGTCCGTCAGGCCCCGCCCCCCAGTGCCTTGTAGAGCGTGACCTGGGCGCCGAGCACCTGCAACCGGGACGTGACCAGAGCCTGTTCGGTGCTGAAGGCGTCGCGGCTGGCATCCAGTACCTCGAGATAATTGGCGATGCCGGCCTGCTCACGGGCTTTTACCCGTTCAAGCCGGGCATGGATGGCACGCAGGTTGGCTTCCTGCGCGTCCAGCTGCTCGGCATAGGTGGTGCGGGCAGCCAGCGCGTCGGCGACTTCGCGGAACGCCTGCTGGATGGTTTTCTCGTAATCGGCCACCGCCTGTACCTTGCGCGCTTCCGCCACTTCCAGGTTGGCCCGGTTGCGGCCAGCGTCGAACAGGGGCAGCGTCAGGATCGGCTGGAACAGCCAGGCCTGGCTACCGGCATCGAACAGGCCGGACAGGGCGCTGCTGGCAGTGCCGAGGTTGCCGGTCAGCGCGATGCGGGGGAAGAAGGCGGCACGGGCGACGCCCACATTGGCATTGCTTGCGATCAACCGCTGCTCGGCGGCACGCACGTCGGGGCGCCGCAACAATACGTCTGAGGGCAGGCCGGGTGCCAGCCCCGCGAGAACCGTCTGGTTCGTTGCTCCGGGGATCTCGGGGAGCGGAACGGCCATGCCGGTCAGCAGGCGCAGGGCGTTTTCCGTCTGCGCGCGCTGACGTTTCAAATCCGCCCATTGGGCACGGACCGATTCGACCAGGCTTTCGGCGGCCAGCACGTCGAGATCGGTTGCCAGACCGGCTTCGCGCCGCTTGCGGATGAGGACCAGGCTTTCCTCGCGGGTTTTCAGCGTGTCGTCGGCAAGCCGCGTGCGTTCGGCGAGTTCGATGAGCTGATACCAGGTGCCGGCGACATCGCCGATGAGGCTGACGCGGAAGCTTCTGGCTGCTTCGTCGCTCGCTAGATACTGGGCTCTGGCGGCCTCGTTCAGCGCCGCCACCCGGCCCCAGAAGTCGAGTTCGAACGCGGTCACGCCCAGGCCCACGTCGTAGCGGCTGGTGGTGCGCGCTACGCCGACGCCGGAGAGGTCGGCCGGCGTCCGGGTGCGGTTGGCGTTCGCCTGGGCCTCAAGGGTCGGGAAACGATCGGCTCGGGCGACGCCTGCCAGCGCGCGCGCCTCCTCGACGCGTGCCAGCGCGATCCGCATGTCGCGGTTATTGGCGAGCGCGGCCTCGATCAGCGTATGCAGGGCCGGATCGGGGAAGTAGGTGCGCCAGTCAGGCAGGGCCGCGGCATCCGTTGTCGGCATGTCCGCGACGAACTGCTGCGGAACGGGCGCGGCAGGCCGCTGGTAGGCCGGGATCTGCGAACAGCCCGCCAGCCATGCCAGCGTGATGAGGGCGGCACCCCGGAATGCGCGGGGTGCGTGCCCGGATTCATATTTGCGTTCAGTCATGTTTCGTTTCCTCCCGAGGCTTGGTGGGGAAGCGTTTCCGGATCACCACGAAAAACACCGGCACCAGGAAAATGGCCAGCAGCGTTGCGGCGATCATGCCGCCGACCACGCCGGTTCCCACTGCGTGGCGGCCGGCCGCGCCGGCGCCGGTCGAGATGGCGAGCGGCATCACGCCCAGGATGAAGGCGAAGCTGGTCATGAGGATGGGCCGCAAGCGCAGGCGACAGGCCTCCAGCGTGGCGGCCGACCTTGAAGAACACATCGTTGGGCAGCCCGCGCAAGTAGACGGCCAGCACGGCCCCGAGAATGCCCAGCGGCACCACCAGGATCACCGAGAAGGGAATGGCCCAGCTTTCGTACAGCGCCGCCAGGGCGAGAAACACCACCAGCAGCGACAGGGCGAAGAGGATGGGCGCCTGGGCGCCGGCAAGCCGTTCCTCGAACGAGGTGCCAGACCACTCGAAACCGAAGCCTGGCGGCAGTTTTGTGGCGATGTCCTCCATGGCCTGCATCGCCTCGCCGGTGGAATGCCCGGGTGCAGCCGTGCCGGCGATTTTCATCGAGGGATTGCCGTTGTAGCGATCGAGCTTGGGCAGACCGACGATCCATTTTGGCTTCGCGATTTCTCCCAGCAGCACGATGTCGCCGAGGCGGTTCCGTACCGGCAGTTTCAACAGATCGTCAGGTGTCTTGCGCAGGTCCGCATCCGCCTGCATCTGCACGCGGAGAATACGGCCGGCGCGCACGAAGTCGTTGACGTAGGACACGCCGATGGCCGAACTCAGGGTGTCGTTGAGGTTGGCCATGTCGATCTGCAGCGCCTGGGCCTTCTCGCGGTCGATGTCGAGATAAACCTGAGGGCCGGGCTCCTGGCCTTCGGGCCGCACGCCAGCCAGCCGCTTGTCCTGGCTGGCCATGCCCAACACCATGTTGCGCACGTCCATGAGCGCCTCGCGTCCTTGCCCGGAGCGGTCCAGCAGCCGGAAATCGAAGCCGCCGACTGCGCCCAGCTCAGGAATGGGCGGCGGGTTCACTGCAAAGATCACGGCCTCCTTGATGCGCATGAAATTTCCCATGGCCCGACCGATGACGCCTTGCGCGGAGTGTTCCGGGCCATTGCGCTCATCCCAGTCCTTGAGTCGCGTGAAGACGAGTGCCGCATTCTGCCCGCGGCCGAAAAAGGAAAAGCCGACCACGCCGATGACCCGCTCCACTTCCGGTTGCTTCAGGTAGAACTGTTCTACCTGGGAGAGCACCTTCACCGTGCGTTCCTGGGTGGCGCCGCCTGGCAATTGCACCAGCGTGATGAAATAGCCCTGGTCCTCGTCCGGCAGGAAGCTGCCGGGCAGCTTGGCGAACAACCAGCCGGCGGCGACCACGATGGCGAGGTAGATCACCATCCAGCGGCCGCTGCGGGCGAGAATGCGCGCGGTGAGACCGTGATAGCGCGTGGTGACCTTGCCGAAGAAGCGGTTGAATCCGCGTTTCTCGTCTTCTTCCGCTTCGCCCGGCTTGAGCAGGGTCGCGCACATGGCGGGGGTGAGCGACAGCGCCATCAGCACCGAGAACGCCATGGTGAGAATCAGGGTGGCGGCGAACTGCCGATAGATGGCGCCGACGGAACCGCCAAAGAACAGCATGGGCATGAACACCGCGGACAGCACCACGGAGATGCCGAGGATCGCGCCGAGGATCTGGTCCATCGCCTTGAGGGTGGCGGCCAGCGGCGACAGGCGTTCCTCGCGCATGATGCGTTCGACGTTCTCCACCACCACGATGGCGTCGTCCACCAATACCCCGATCGCTAGCACCATGGCGAACAGGGTCAGCACGTTGATGGAAAAGCCGAAGGCATACAGGCCTGCCGTTGCGCCCGCCAGCGCCACCGGCACCACGACGGCCGGAATCAGAGTGGTACGCCAGTGTCCCAGGAACACGTACATCACGATGAACACCAGGATCATGGCCTCGCCGAGGGTCTTCACCACCTCGAAAATCGAGATTTCCACGAAGCGCGAGGTGTCATAGGGGACTGCCCAGTCGACCCCTTCGGGGAAGAAGCGGGCAAGTTCCGCCATGCGCGACTTCACCGACTTGGCGACATCGAGCGCATTGGCACCGGGCGCGACACGGATGGCGATGGCGGCGATCGGCTGGCCGTTCATGCGGGCGTAGCGATCGTAGCTTTCGGCACCGAGCTCCACACGCGCCACGTCCTTGACCTTGACGGTGGCGCCGTTGGGCAGGGCGCGCACCACGACGTTGCCGAATTCTTCGGGCGTCTTGAGGCGGCCGCGCGTCACGATGACGGCGTTCACCTGCGCGCCGGCCGAGGCCGGCGCCTGGTTCAGTTCACCGGTGGCGAGTTGCACGTTTTGCGCTTGCAGGGCCGCCTTCACGTCCGCCGGCGTGAGCCCGTACGCGGTGAGCTGATCGGGCTTGAGCCAGATGCGCATGGAGTATTCGCTGCCGAACAGGATGGCTTCGCCGACGCCGGGGACTCGCAGCAGGGGATCCAGCACGTTGGCGGCGGCGTAGCTGCTGAGGTCGGTTGCGTTGCGCTTGCCGTCCTTGGAGAAGATGGCGACGAACATCAGGTAGTTGCGCTGCGGTTTGGTCACCGGCACGCCGAGCCGCCGCACGTCTTCCGGCAGGCGCGCTTCGACACGCTTGTAGCGGTTCTGTGCCTCCACCGAGGAAATGTCGACGTTGGTGCCCGGCTCGAAGGTCAGCGTCAGGGTCCCGGCGCCCAGCTCGGACGACGCCTCCATGTAAAGGAGGTGCTCGATGCCGTTCATCTGCTGTTCGATCAGCTTGATGACGGTGTCCTCGACCACCTGGGCGGATGCGCCGGGATAGGTCACGTTGAACGCGATCTGCGGCGCGGCCACCGGGGGATACTGCGCCACCGGCAGGTTTTTCAGCGCAATGCCCCCGACGAGCAGGATCAGGATGGCGATGACCCAGGCGAAGATGGGCCGATGGATGAAGAAGCGTGCCATGTCAGTTGCCCTGTTTCTGGAGGACGGGTTTCACCACCGAGCCCGGCTTGGCCTTCTGCACGCCGTCCACGATCAGGGTCTCGCCGTCCTTGAGACCGTCTTCGACGACGAAATCGGTCCCTGACATGGCGCCGACTTTCACCGGTCGCGGCGTCACCTTGTTTTCGGGTCCCACCAGCAGGACGAACTGGCCCTGGGGGCCGGACATCACCGCGCGTTGCGGCACGGTGATCACGTTTTCCGCGACGGCCTGGGGCAGTCGTACCCGCACGAAGGTGCCCGGCAACAGCAGACGTTTCGGATTGGGAAATTCCGCTTTCAACGTGACAGCGCCGGTACTGGGATCCACGCTCATGTCGCTGAAGAAGAGCCGGCCTTTGTGGGAATAGGGCTGGCCGTTTTCCAGGATGAGCTCCACGATGCGGCTGTCCGTTGCCTTCAGCTGGCCGGCGGCGAGCGCGCTTTTCAGGCGCAATACATCGGCGTTGGGCTGGGTGAACAGCACGTTGACCGGCTCGAGTTGTTCGATGGTGGCGAGCAGGGTGGCGTCGTTCCGGCCAACCAGCGCGCCTTCGGTCACCGCGGTGCGGCCGATGTGGCCGGAGATGGGGGCGGGCACCGTGGTGTTCTCCAGGTCGAGGCGGGCACGCGCGAGTTGGGCTTCGGACTGTTTCAGTGCGGCACGAGCCAGATCCACTTCCTGCTGGCTGACTGCCTTGATGGGCAGGAGCGACTCCACACGGGACAGATTGAGCCGCTTCACCTCCACATCGGCTTCCGCCGCCTGCGCGGCAGTACGGTAGGTGCGGTCATCCAGCCGGAACAGCGGCTGGCCGGCGCGCACGTCGCTGCCTTCCGTGAACAGGCGTTTTTCCACGATGCCCTCGACGCGGGCCCGGACCTGCGCTGTGCGGACGGCTTCCACGCGACCCGGCAGTTCCTGGGTAAGCGTGGCGGCCTTGCTTCCCACCTGAACCACCACTACTTCCGGTGGTGGCATGCCCGCCGGCGGACCGCCCGCTCCCGGAGCGGATTTGCCATCGGGACCGCAGGCGGTGAGGAGAGGCAGAACAACAAGAAGAGCAAAGCGTTTCATGGTGTGTCCTTTTCGGGGGCAAAGGCGCGCAGGAAGCAATTCACCACCTGCGCCGTTTTCGTGGGCTTGAGCAAATCGGTCTGTAAATTGATGAGGCCACGCAAGCGATCCAGATCGATCAGCGCGGCGGTCAGCATCTCGGCGGCGAAATCGGGATCATCCTTCCGCAGTTCGCCCGCCTCCATGGCCTGGGCCAGATATTTGGCGAGGCGCTTGCGGGTGGTGTGCGGGCCCTGGCGAAAGAACTGCTTCGCGAGTTCCGGAAAACGCGGGGCCTCCGCCACCATGGTGCGAAAGATCGCGAGTCCCTCGGGACTCAACAGGCGTGTGCGATAGGCGTCGCCAAAGGCCAGCAGCGTGGCCCGTACGTCGCCGTCCCCATCCAGGGTCACCAGCACCGACTGGATGGAATGGCGTACCACTTCGCCGAACAGCGCGTCCTTGCTATGGAAGTGGTTGTACAGCGTCTGCCGCGCGACCTGCGCGCGGGCAGCAATGCGATCGATGCTGACCTGGTAGCCCTCTTCGCGGAAGGCTTCGCAGGCAGCGGCCAGCAAGCGTTCGCGGGGGCCGTGAGGCGGGTCAAGCTCAGGAGACATGCCGATCCATTCGAAAATAGACTGGGTAGTCTATCCGTCCACCAGAACGTGCGCAAGGTCCGAATGTGCCGTGGTTCGGAGCGAGTGCAGTGGGTATCAGGAGGAGTCCGCCTTGAGTTTTGCGGGGTAAGATGACCGAAACGACCCGTCAGGCGGATAAGGAGAAGCGCGCTGTCCGCTTCCGCCGGTTGGCGATGCAGGCTTTAGACACAGGCGTGCCAGGCGAACATGGGAATGGAATGACCGATGGTCGGGGTGAGAGGATTCGAACCTCCGACTCCTGCGTCCCGAACGCAGTACTCTACCAGGCTGAGCTACACCCCGAGGCAGATGGCGGGTGCCGGACCGACGTCAGGCTCCCTTTTTTGAAGACTACCGGGAAATTCAAAAAACTACGCGGTCAGAAACTACGGTCAACCGCGAAAGCCGCTAATTGTAGCAAAGCTGATTTGGATTTTGAATCCGGTAATGCAGAAATAGCATTATTTGCCGTTTGAATTTCCTGCTGTGCGACTTCGCGGGTGTAGTGCAGGGCGCGCGTATCCTTGATTGCAGCGAGCACGCTCTGGAATTCAGTCAGCCCGCCGTGCTCGATGGCCTGGCGAATGCTGGCGGCCTGTTCCGCCGTGCCATGTTTCATCGCATACAGCAGCGGCAGGGTGGGCTTGCCTTCGGCGAGGTCGTCACCGATGTTCTTGCCGGTCTTGAGGAAGTCGCCTGAGTAGTCCAGCACGTCGTCGATCAGTTGGAACGCGGTGCCCAGATGCATGCCGTAGCGTGCCAGCGCTTCTTTTTCCGCTTCGGTGCCGCCGCCGATGACGGCGCCGAGCCGGCCGGCGGCCTCGAACAGTTTGGCGGTCTTGTAGCGGATGACGCGCAGGTAGTTCTCTTCGTCGATGTCGGGGTCGTGGCAGTTGAGCAACTGCAGTACTTCGCCTTCGGCAATGGTATTGGTGGCGTCCGACAGGATGCGCATGACTTCCATATTGTCGACCGCGACCATCATCTGGAAGGCGCGCGAGTAGAGGAAGTCGCCGACCAGCACGCTGGCGGCATTGCCGAAGAGCGCATTGGCGGTTTCGCGGCCGCGCCGCAATTCGGATTCGTCGACGACGTCGTCATGCAGCAGCGTGGCGGTGTGGATGAACTCGACCACCGCGGCGAGCTCATGGTGCGCACGTCCCGGATAATTGAAGCAGCCGGCCGACAGCAGGACCAGGGCAGGTCGCAGGCGCTTGCCGCCGCTGTTGATGATGTACTCGGAAACCTGGCGGATCAGCACCACGTCGGAATACAGGCTTTGGCGGATGACATGATCGACGGCGCGCATGTCGTCGGCCAGAAAGGATTGCAGGCTCTCCAGGGACACGATAGGGGCTGGTTGTTGGGGAAATCCTGCAATGGTAGCAGTCTGTCCGTGGTTTTTCATCGCTTGCGCTGGGATAATCCTGCATGGCGCGCGTCAAATCGTTTGACTTGCCATGGGTTCGCCGCTAAAATCTCGCGCTTTCCTGGGTTCGTATTGGTTGGAGACCCCCATGTACGCAGTCATCAAAACCGGCGGCAAGCAATACCGCGTGAGCGCCGGCGACAAAC
>NZ_MEGP01000056.1:0-6491 GCF_001725555.1 Thiobacillus sp. SCN 63-57
TTCAAGATGCGCCGCCGCAAGCACTATCGCAAGAGCCAGGGCCATCGCCAGTACTTCACCGAAGTACAAATCGGCGGCATCACCGCATAAGGAGCACATAACATGGCACACAAGAAAGCAGGCGGCAGTTCGCGTAACGGTCGCGATTCGGAGTCGAAGCGTCTGGGCGTGAAGCGCTACGGCGGCGAACTGGTCCTGGCAGGCAACATCATCGTGCGTCAGCGCGGCACTCAATTCCATCCCGGCGACAACGTCGGTATCGGCAAGGACCACACCCTGTTCGCCAAGGCCGACGGCACGGTCAAGTTCGAGGTCAAGGGCGCTGCCCGTCGCCGTGTCGTTCGCATCGAGCCGGTCGCAGCCTGAATCGAATTGAACTGAGTCCGACTCGTTCGCCAGAAAGCCCTGTCCGCCGGATGGGGCTTTTTTGTTTGTGCGGGGCCAATTAGGATCACTCCATTATGAAATTCATCGACGAAGCGAAAATCCAGGTGCTGGCGGGCAAGGGCGGCGACGGCAGCGCATCGTTTCGCCGTGAAAAATACATTCCCAAGGGTGGGCCGGATGGCGGTGACGGCGGTCGCGGCGGCAGCGTGTATGCGGTGGCTGACTGCAATATCAACACGCTGGTCGAATTCCGTTTCAAGCGGAGTTTCAAGGCGCAGAATGGCGAAAACGGGCGCGGCGCCCAATGCTACGGCAAGGGCGGCGAGGATCTGACCGTCCGCGTGCCGGTGGGCACGGTGTTTACCGATATCAATAGCGGCGAGGTAGTGGCCGATCTGGCCGAAAACGGCCAGACCGTATGTCTGGCCAAGGGCGGCAAGGGTGGCCTCGGCAATCTGCATTTCAAATCCAGCATCAACCGCGCGCCGCGCCAGCACACGCTCGGCGAGCCGGGCGAGGAATGGGAACTGGCGCTGGAGCTGAAGGTGCTGGCGGATGTGGGCCTGCTGGGCATGCCCAACGCGGGCAAATCGACCTTCATCCGTGCGGTGTCGGCGGCGCGTCCCAAGGTGGCCGATTATCCGTTCACCACGCTGGCGCCCAATCTGGGCGTGGTGCGGGTGGATAGCGAACGCAGCTTCGTCATCGCCGACATTCCCGGCCTGATCGAAGGCGCGGCCGAGGGGGCCGGGCTGGGTCACCAGTTCCTGCGCCATTTGCAACGCACGCATCTACTGCTGCATCTGGTCGACATCTCGCCGCGCTGGGAGGCCGGCGACCCGGTTCACGAAGCGCGTGCCATCGTCGAGGAACTGCGCAAGTACGACCCGCAACTCTACGACAAGCCGCGCTGGCTGGTGCTGAACAAGATCGATATGGTGGACGAAGCCGAACGCGAGGCGGTGGTGGCGAAATTTGTCGCCGACTATGGCTGGACAGGACCGGTGTTCGTAATTTCGGCGCTCGATGGAACCGGCTGCAACGCACTGACCTATGCGGTGATGGAGTATCTGGGAACGCAGGCACGTGTACCTGCCGAGACGGCGCCCCAAGTTCCGCTGGAACCCGCTGCCGATTAATCGGCCTGTGACTCGACGGGCGCGTCGCCGCCCACGCGTTTCCAATCGTTTTCCAGTAGTGCCACCTGGTATTTGGCCCAGCGCGCAAATTCCAGCGGGCTGCAATGCCCTTTCTTGCGGCGGCAGGTGCCGGCGACGCCTTTGAAGTGGTAGACCGTTTCGCCGGTTGTGGTATCGGTGGCGATCTGGGCGAGCTGGCGCACGCCCCAGGTTCGGCCGTAGGCACCGTTGCTATAGAAGAATCCCACTTTCAGTTCGTCGAGGCTCATGTCGTGATGCGGCGGTAGATGTCGGTGACTTTCACCGGCAATTGTCGCACGTCGTCCAGGATGATGTAACGCGCCGCGCCATACATGTGCGGCAGGTAGTCGCGCGCGTCGCGATCGAGCGTGATGCAGAAGGGATGGATGCCGGTGCGTGCCGCCTCCAGCAGCGCCATGCGCGTGTCCTCGATGCCGTATTGGCCGCGATAGACGTCGAAATAGTCATCCGGACGGCCGTCTGAGAGCGTGACCAGCACGCGGGTTTTCGCCTCGACCTGATTCAGCAGCTTGGTCATGTGGCGCAGGGCAAAGCCCATGCGGGTGTATTCCTGCGGACGGATGCCGGAGATGCGCGCCTTGACCTCGTCATCGTAGCGCTCGTCGAAGGTTTTGATGCGGAACAGTTCGCAACGCTTGCGCGTGGTGCCGGAAAATCCGTAGATCGCATAGCGGTCGCCCAGCAGTTCCAGCGCCTCGCACAACAGGATCAGCGCTTCGCGCTCGGCCTCGTTGATCCAGCCCTTGGTCGAGCCGCTCATGTCGACCAGGAAGGCCACGGCGATGTTGCGTTCGGCACGGTGCAGGCGCACGAACAGGCGGTCGCTCATTTCGCTGCCATCCTTCGCATCGGCGAGGGCTTCGATCAATGCATCGAGGTCGATCTCGTCGCCCTGGACCTGCCGCTTCTCGATCCGGTTCTCGTCGCGCAACGCTTCGAATTTCCGGCGCAGGTGCTTGACCACGCCAGCGTGTTTGCCGAGCGTGTCGCGGTAGAAGTCGTCGTAGGCCGGGGTGACGGTTTTTTCCCGCATCACGCACCAGTTCTTGCGGTAATGCTGGCGGCCGTGATCCCACTCGGGATACAGTTCGGCACCTTTCTCGTGATAGGTGCCGTGCCACACGGCATCGGGATCCTCGGGCTGGTCGAAGACGAGGTTCGGGTCGTATTCGCCGTCGCCGGCGGGGGTCAGGTAGTCCGGCGGGATCTCGCCGAAATCGAGATAGACCGAGGTCAGCAGCTGCTTGACGCCGTCGGGCGGTGCGATCGGAGCGTCGTCGAGGGTGATCTCGAAATCGAGCAGGCCGTTTTCATCGCGTGGCGTCACGTTCAGCTCAGGCGGTGTTTCCGCGGCGGTCTGCGGATCGGGTTGCGCGGCCGTCTGCTCCTCCAACAGTTCGGCCAGCTTGATGCGCAGTCGCGCTTTTTCCTTGTCCAGCCGGGCCGTGCGGGCGGCGGCAATCGCATCCGGACGCAGACAACCCTGATCGCTCCACTGCGGGCAGTCGACATCCTCGTACGCGGCATCGAGCAGGGCCAGGCTGTCGTCCAGCGTGGCCTGATCGGCGGCAAGCCGGGCCTCGAACCGTTGCCAACTCGGTGGCAACCCAGGATCGAGCTGTGCACGCAGGCGCTGCATTTGCCGGTATAAGCCGGGCAGTTCGCGGGCGATGCGCGCACTCAGGCGAAGGGTTTCCAATGCGTACAGACGGGCGAGTGCGCGCTCGGGATCGGCATATTTCGTGGCGATGCCAGTGAGATCGGCGCGCAAGGTGCCGTAACGGGTTTGCGCCCACAGCAACGCGACCGTGATCTTGGCCAGCTGGAAGTTGTCGTCGAGGTCCGGCAACGCGGCGATCAGCGGCGGCAATATGATCCGCTCGCCGTCGGTCCAGGCGGCATCGCCCTCCTCGATGCGCAGCCGCCGTCCCGAGAGGCCGCAGACGAAATTCCCCAGGATGGGCGCGATGTCATCG
This sequence comes from Thiobacillus sp. SCN 63-57, assembly GCF_001725555.1. Classification (NCBI taxonomy): domain Bacteria; kingdom Pseudomonadati; phylum Pseudomonadota; class Betaproteobacteria; order Nitrosomonadales; family Thiobacillaceae; genus Thiobacillus; species Thiobacillus sp. SCN 63-57. The sequence continues at coordinate 3,545 of NZ_MEGP01000056.1, forward strand.
AACAGCGCACCGGCCGCATCGTTCCGGTGCAGGGTCTCGTCGAAGCTGTCGACTTCTTCCATCACCCGGAGGGCGGTCTGCAGGCCTGTGCGGTCGAACACGTCGCAGGTATGCACCGCCCATGCTTCCAGCAGGCGCCGCTCCATGCGCGACAGCAGGGCCGGCGCGCGGCGGCCGAACTGCCAGGCCAGCGTGATATGGGTGGAAGCGATGCGGCGTATCCAGCCGAGGATGAAATCCTGCTCGTCGCGCGTCAGCGTGGCGAGTTCGGCTGCGAGCTGCTCGACCTTGAAATAGGTGAATTCGGTGTCCAGCCAGATGTGGAGGCTGGCCTCCATCTCGGCTGTTGTCAGTTGTTGCTGTGCCATCAGAAGATGGAGGAGGACAGCTCCTGGATCGCTTTGAGCATGTCGGCGTCATCGGTGACCGCCTGGGCGACGGCGGCTTTGCAGGCGGTGACTGGGCTCACGCCGTCGGCGATCAGCTTGCCGGCATGTACCAGCAGCCGCGTGGACGCGCCTTCCTCAAGCCCGCTGCCCTTGAGATTGCGCGTCATCTGCGCGAAACGGACGAGATTGTCGGCGATGGCGTCGGATACACCGGATTCGCTGGCGACGATGCGTCGTTCGAGCGCGGCCGACGGGTAGTCGAATTCGAGTGCGACGAAGCGCTGCCGGGTCGATTGCTTGAGGTCCTTCAGCACACTTTGGTAACCGGGATTGTAGGAAATGGCCAGGCAGAACTCGGGGGGCGCCTCGACGATCTGGCCGAGCTTTTCCATCGGCAGGGTACGGCGGTCGTCGGCCAGCGGATGGATCACGACCATGGTGTCCTTGCGTGCCTCGACGATTTCATCCAGATAGCAGATGCCACCGCAGCGCACCGCGCGGGTCAGCGGGCCGTCGACCCACACGGTTTCGCCGCCCTTGACCAGGTAGCGGCCGACCAGGTCGGAGGCGGTGAGATCATCGTGGCACGACACCGTGATCAGCGGCCGTTTGAGCCGCCACGCCATGTGTTCCATGAAGCGCGTCTTGCCGCAGCCGGTGGGGCCCTTCAGCAGTACCGGAATCTGCTGCCGGTAGGCGGCTTCGAACAGCTGGATTTCCTCCCCGACAGCCTCGTAGTAGGGCTCTTTTTCGATGAGGTGGTGGGCTGGGTCGAGGGTGCGGGCATTCATGGTCGGGAGACTTTCAGAAGCAGCCGGACAGCTGTTTTTTGCGTTCGAGCTCTTTGACTTGCAGGTTCCATGCATCCATTTGTTTTTGTGTATACCCTTTGCGGCGTGCCTGATCCATCTTGTCGAACACTTGTCCAAGCTTGTTGGTCAGTGTGTCGCATTTGCTCGCCGAAGCCCGTGAAGGCGGGGGCGCGCTGGCGCGCCGGGTTTCGAGGCGAATCGGGGGGGCAGATTCCGTGGGCGGGGATTTCGGCTTGGATGTCGGAACAATAGCTGGCTGAGCGGGCTGCGCTTGTACAGGGTCGGGTTGCGGTGCGGGATCGATTTCGACGGTACGAACTTCCCGGGCATTGTGGCAGGGGAGGTTGGAATACGTAACCTCACCCTTGGCATCGATGCATTTGTTGAGCGTGGCGGCTTCCGCGTGAGAAGCGAGCGCCAGTACGAGCACCGTCAGTCCAATCAGGCTTCGCATCGGCGGAATCAATGCTCGCCCGAATACTTGTCGTCCTCCAGCGCCATCTTTTGCTGGAACTCGGCTTCTTTCTCCTGCTCGGCCAGGGCGCGGCGACGTGCCAGACGCTTTTCGTAGGCGTCCGGGCGTTCCTCGACAAATTTCTCGCCGAACAGGGTGTGGCGCAGGAAATTCAGGCCGAAGTCGAGCAGGGCCTCATCGTCGGCGATCAGCAGCGCCATGACGTCGACCGGGATGTCGTAGGTGTCGTTGAAACTCGGGCTCATGACGAAGGCGCGGAAACGATCGACGTCGTAGCTCGCCATGAAGAAGAGTTGGTTGGAAACCGGGGTCGGCTTGCCGATGGCGGGGCCGGCTGATTTGCGTTTGACCACCAGCTGGCGCCATGCATGGGCCTTCCGGTCGTATTCGTCCACGCCCTGTTCGCGGCGGTATTCCTCGATGGTCTGGGTCTTGTCCTCGAAATGGCCAAGGCAGTGCGGCTCCTTGACCATCGCATAGGCGCTGCGGTCGACGTATTCGTCGGAGCGGCGCATGGTCAGCAGGGCGACCGGGTAGTAGCGGCAGGCCGTGGGGCGGTCTTCGTAGACGCCGCAGCCCTCGGGCGTCATGAACTGGCAGGCGGTGCCGCCCTCGACCGGGTTCAGCTTGATGCCCGGCATGCCGTCCTTGTCCATCTCGAACGGGACCGAGTACTGCTTGAGAAATTCGCCCGACGACATGTCCAGGCGCTTTTTCAGGCGCAGGACATCATAGGGTGTCAGCGGAATGTCGATGTTGGAACAGCAGGCGTTCCAGCATTTGACGTCGCGGTGGCAACGGAACTGCAGTTTCGCGTCTTCCGCCAGCATGATGGGTTTGACCGGGCTCCCCGCAAACGGGGAATCGGCAATCATGTCCTTGAATTCGGCTTCGTTCATCTCACTACCTTACCTTCCGGGGCCTGGCCCCTCACTTCAAAAAACAACATACAAACGGGAACGCGTAGGTTACGCGCTTTCGGCTGGATGCTGAACAACCTTGTTGCTCTTGCTGGTATCGCTGCCGGAAAAAAACCGGGCGCCGTTAGGCGCCCGGAGTTCACTGCGAACCTAATGAATCAGTGGGCAGCGGGCTTGAACAGCTTGGACTTGTCGACCAGATCCACGTGGGCGCGCTTGAAGCAGTTCCACTGTTTGGAGTTCTTGTCGTAGACCGAGTTCACGAAGCAGTGCCAGTTTTCCTCATCGACAAAGTTCTTGTCCATGCGGTAGTAGAAGCCGGGGTAACGGCTTTCTTCGCGGAACTGGATG
>NZ_MEGP01000057.1:0-6396 GCF_001725555.1 Thiobacillus sp. SCN 63-57
GACATGGTCGACGACGCCGAACTGCTCGAGCTCGTCGAAATGGAAATCCGTGAACTCCTGTCCAAGTACGACTTCCCGGGCGACGACACCCCCATCATCGTTGGCTCCGCCCTGAAAGCCCTCGAAGGCGACCAGAGCGACATCGGCGAGCCCAGCATCATGAAACTGGCCGACGCCCTCGACAACTACATTCCCGAGCCCGAGCGCGCCATCGACAAGCCCTTCCTGATGCCCGTTGAAGACGTCTTCTCCATCTCCGGTCGCGGCACCGTCGTCACCGGTCGTGTCGAGCGCGGCGTCATCAAAGTTGGCGAAGAAATCGAAATCGTCGGCATCGTCCCCACCGTCAAGACCACCTGTACCGGCGTCGAAATGTTCCGCAAACTGCTCGACCAGGGTCAGGCAGGCGACAACGTCGGCGTCCTGCTGCGTGGCACCAAGCGTGAAGAAGTCCAGCGTGGCCAGGTTCTGGCCAAGCCCGGCTCCATCAAGCCGCACACCAAGTTCTCGGCCGAGATCTACGTGCTGAGCAAGGACGAAGGGGGTCGTCACACCCCGTTCTTCAACGGCTACCGTCCGCAGTTCTATTTCCGCACCACCGACGTCACGGGCAGCATCGAATTGCCGGCGGGCACCGAGATGGTGATGCCTGGCGACAACGTCAGCATCAAAGTCTCGCTGATTCAGCCGATCGCCATGGACGAAGGTCTGCGTTTCGCCATTCGCGAAGGCGGTCGTACCGTCGGTGCGGGTGTCGTGGCCAAGATCGAAGAGTAAGGCTCAATAATGCAAAACCAGAAAATCCGCATCCGCCTGAAGGCGTTTGACTACAAACTGATCGACCAGTCCGCGCTCGAAATCGTGGAAACCGCCAAGCGCACGGGCGCCGTGGTCAAGGGCCCGGTCCCGCTGCCGACCTCGATCGAGCGTTTTGACGTGCTGCGTTCGCCCCACGTCAACAAGGCGTCGCGCGACCAGTTCGAGATCCGTACCCATCGCCGCCTGATGGACATCATGGACCCGACCGACAAGACGGTCGATGCCCTGATGAAGCTGGATCTGCCTGCCGGCGTGGACGTCGAAATCAAGTTGTAAAAAGCGGGCGGCTTGGGTATACTGCCGCCCCTTCAGTTGTACCAATAGTCGCCGGTCAATTGTAATCGGCACCTAAAACCCTTGTCCGCAGCTTCGGCTGCCGGCTTGAGATAGGAAATACAAAGATGAGTATCGGGCTCGTTGGCCGCAAGGTCGGCATGACCCGCATTTTTACCGAGAACGGTGCGTCCGTTCCGGTGACGGTGCTGGAAATGTCAAACAATCGTGTGACGCAAGTGCGCACGCCAGAAAATGACGGTTATTCCGCTGTGCAGGTTGCTTATGGCAGCCGTCGCAATAGCCGTGTCAATAAATCGGAAGCCGGACATTACGCCAAGGCGGGTGTGGATGCGGGCGAGCTGCTGCGTGAATTCCGCGTGCCTGCCGACGTCGCCGCCCAATACCAGGCGGGCGCCACGGTTTCTGTCGAGGTGCTTCAGGCGGGGCAGAAGGTGGATGTTACCGGTGTGACGCAGGGTAAGGGCTTTGCGGGCACCATCAAGCGCCACAACTTCAAATCGCAGCGCGCCACCCATGGCAACTCGCGTTCGCACAACGTGCCGGGCTCGATCGGCATGGCGCAGGATCCGGGTCGTGTTTTCCCGGGCAAGCGCATGTCCGGCCATATGGGTGCGGTCACCTGCACCAAGCAGAACCTTGAGGTTGTGCGTGTCGATGCGGAGCGTGGTCTGGTGCTGTTGAAAGGCGCCGTTCCGGGTTCCAAGGGTGGTCATGTCGTGGTGCGCCCGGCAGTGAAAGGGGGTGCCTGATGGATTTGACGATCATTAACGAGCAGGGGCAGGATGTGACCAGCCTCGCTGTTTCCGACGAAACCTTCGGTCGCGACTACAACGAAGCGCTGGTGCACCAGGTGGTGACCGCGTTCCAGGCCAATGCGCGCAGCGGAAACCGCGCGCAGCAGACGCGTGCCGAGGTGACGGCTTCCACGCACAAGCCGTGGCGCCAAAAAGGCACCGGCCGCGCGCGTTCCGGCCGTACCTCCAGCCCGATCTGGCGTGGGGGTGGCGTGACCTTCCCGAACAAGCCGAACGAGAACTTCACCCATAAGGTGAACCGCAAGATGTATCGTGCCGGCCTGGCGACCATCCTGTCGCAGCTGGCGCGCGAGGGCAAGCTCAAGGTTGTCGAAAGCCTGGGCATCGAGTCCCCCAAAACCAAGGTGCTTGCCAACAAACTCAAGTCGATGGGTTATGGCAAGGTCATGATCATTGCCGACAGTGTGGACGACAACCTGTGGCTGTCTTCGCGCAACCTGCCGAACGTCTACGTGGTCGAGCCGCATCAGGCCGATCCGTGGAGTCTGGTCAAATTCGGTAACGTGCTGATCACCAAGGCGGCGGTCAAGCAGTTTGAGGAGATGGTGTGATGAGTGCGATCAGTCAGGAGCGTCTGCTCAAAGTCATTCTCGCGCCGGTGATCTCCGAAAAGAGCACGCGCGTGGCCGACAAGCTGAACCAGGTTGTTTTTCGTGTGTTGCCCGACGCAACCAAGCAGGAAATCGGCGCAGCGGTTGCCAGCCTGTTCAAGGTTGAGGTGACGGGTGTGCAGGTGCTGAACGTCAAGGGCAAGGTCAAGCGCTCCGGTCGTGTCATGGGTCGCCGTGACAACTGGAAGAAAGCGTATGTCACCCTGAAGCCGGGTCAGGACATCGACTTCGCGTCCGGTCAGTAAGGGAGAAAATCATGGCATTGATCAAAGTCAAACCTACCTCTGCCGGTCGCCGCGCGGTCGTCAAGGTCGTTACACCTGGCCTGCATAAAGGCAAACCCGTTGCTGCACTGCTCGAGCCCAAGAAGCGCGGTTCGGGCCGCAACAACAACGGGCATATTACGGTTCGCCACAAAGGCGGCGGTCACAAGCAGCATTACCGCGTGGTCGATTTCCGTCGCAACAAGGACGGCATTCCGGCAACTGTCGAGCGCTTGGAGTACGACCCCAACCGCTCCGCGCACCTCGCCCTGCTGTGCTACGCGGACGGCGAGCGTCGTTACATCATTGCCCCTCGCGGCATTGCCGCGGGTGCTCAGCTGGTGAGCGGCGCCGAAGCGCCGATCAAGGCCGGCAACTGCCTGCCGCTGCGCAGCATCCCGGTCGGCAGCACGGTGCACTGCGTCGAAATGATGCCGGGCAAGGGCGCGCAGATCGCACGTTCCGCTGGCACCTCGGTCCAGTTGCTGGCGCGCGAAGGCAGCTACGCTCAATTGCGTCTGCGTTCGGGTGAAATCCGCAAGGTGCACGTCGACTGTCGCGCGACCCTGGGCGAGTGCGGCAACGAAGAGCACAGCCTGCGTTCGATCGGCAAGGCTGGCGCAATGCGCTGGCGCGGTGTTCGTCCGACCGTGCGCGGTGTCGTGATGAACCCGGTCGACCACCCGCATGGTGGTGGTGAGGGTCGCACCGCGGCGGGTCGTCATCCGGTCAGCCCGTGGGGTACGCCGACCAAGGGGTATCGTACCCGCAGTAACAAGCGCACCTCCAACATGATCGTCCGCCGCCGTCACGCGCGCTGATTGAGGTAGAAAGATATGGCACGTTCAATTAAAAAAGGCCCGTTCGTCGACGGGCACCTGCTGAAAAAAATTGAAGCCGTTCGCGGTTCCAATGACAAGCGCCCGATCAAGACCTGGTCGCGTCGTTCCACCGTGTTGCCCGATTTCATCGGTCTGACGATTGCGGTGCACAACGGCCGCCAGCATGTGCCGGTGTTCGTGACCGAAAACATGGTCGGCCACAAGCTGGGTGAGTTTTCCCTGACGCGTACCTTCAAGGGCCACGTTGCGGACAAGAAGGCGAAGAAATAAGGAGCGCATGATGGAAGTTTCTGCAATTTTGCGTGGTACCCGCCTGTCCGCACAGAAAGGCCGTCTGGTTGCTGACCAGATCCGCGGTCTGCGCGTGGAGAAGGCGCTGAACATTTTGGCCTTCAGCCCGAAAAAAGGCGCGGGCATCATCAAGAAGGTGCTCGAGTCGGCCATCGCCAATGCCGAGCACAACGAAGGTGCCGACATCGATACCCTGAAGGTCAAGACGATTTATGTCGACCAGGGGTCGGTGCTGAAGCGCTTCACCGCCCGCGCCAAAGGCCGTGGCAACCGTATTAGCAAACCGACCTGTCACATCACCGTGACTGTCGGCGATTAAGGAAGCGGCATGGGACAAAAAATACATCCGATTGGGTTCCGTCTTGGTGTTCAACGCATCTGGACGGCCAAGTGGTACGGTTCGAACCGCAACTTCTCAAGCACCCTGCTTGAGGACATCAAGGTTCGTGACTATCTGAAGAAGAAGCTTGCCCATGCTTCGGTCTCGAAGGTGCTGATCGAACGCCCGGCGAAGAATGCGCGCATCACGATCTTCAGCGGCCGCCCCGGCGTGGTGATCGGCAAGAAGGGTGAAGACATCGAAGTGCTGCGCGGTGAACTGGCGCGCCTGATGTCGGTGCCCGTTCACGTCAACATCGAAGAAGTGCGCAAGCCGGAGACCGATGCCCAGATCATCGCCGACGGTATCGCCCAGCAGCTGGAGAAGCGCGTGATGTTCCGCCGCGCCATGAAGCGCGCGATGCAGAACGCGATGCGCCTGGGTGCCCAGGGCATCAAGATCATGAGCTCGGGCCGTCTGAACGGTGCCGAGATCGCGCGTACCGAATGGTATCGTGAAGGTCGTGTGCCACTGCATACCCTGCGTGCCGAGATCGATTACGGCTTTGCCGAAGCGAAAACCACCTACGGCATCATCGGCATCAAGGTGTGGGTTTACAAGGGCGACGCGCTGAACCGTGGCGAGCAGCCTGTAGCCGCCGAACAGGAAAAGCGCGGCAAGAAATCGGGAGTGAAACATGCTGCAGCCAGCTAGAAGAAAATATCGCAAGGAACAGAAGGGCCGTAACACCGGCTTGGCAACCCGCGGTGCCGATGTGAGTTTTGGCGATTTCGGCCTGAAAGCCGTCGGTCGTGGCCGTCTGACCGCGCGCCAGATCGAGGCTGCGCGCCGTGCGATGACTCGCCACATCAAGCGTGGTGGTCGTATCTGGATCCGTATCTTCCCGGATAAGCCGATTTCCCGTAAGCCGGCCGAAGTGCGGATGGGTAACGGTAAAGGCGCCCCGGAATACTACGTGGCTGAAATCCAGCCGGGCAAGGTTTTGTACGAAATGGATGGCGTGAACGAAACGCTGGCGCGCGAGGCATTCCGCCTGGCGGCAGCCAAGTTGCCGATCGCGACCACCTTCGTGACCCGCATGATCGGGAGCTGAGTGATGAATACGAAAGAAATGCGCGGCAAGAATGCCGCAGAATTAAAGCAGGAACTGGAATCGCTGTTGCGCGCCCACTTTGCATTGCGTATGCAGGTGGCCACCCAGCAGTCGAGCAAAACTGCTGATTTGGGCAAGCTGCGTCGCGATATTGCCCGTGTCAAGACCATTATGCGCGAGAAGGCGGGTCAAGCATGACTGAAGTCAAGAAGATGGTGCGCACGCTCACGGGGCGTGTGGTGAGCGACAAGATGAACAAGACGGTCACGGTTCTGGTTGAGCGCCGCGTGAAGCATCCGGTCATCGGCAAGGTGATCCGCCTGTCGAAAAAGTATCATGCCCACGATGAAAACAACGAGTTTCACGAGGGTGACATGGTTCAGATCGAGGAATCGCGCAAGCTTTCGCGTACCAAGGCGTGGACCGTCAGCAAACTGATTGAGCGCGCTCGCGTATAAGGCTTGCATCAGGTGCTCAAACCCGGTATAGTGCCGGGTTTTCCGGTTGGTGAGCCGGTTTTGAACCCGGTTCGCTGACTCAAGCAATCCCGCATCATGCGGGTGTTCTCCCGAACGGGTTCCAAAACTAGCCGCCTCTGTGGTGGATAAAGTTGGAGGCAATTAAATGATTCAGATGCAGTCCGTATTGGACGTGGCAGACAACACCGGTGCGCGCTCCGTCATGTGCATCAAGGTGCTGGGCGGCAGTCATCGCCGTTATGCAAGTGTGGGCGACATCATCAAGGTCAGCATCAAGGATGTTGCACCGCGTGGCCGCGTGAAGAAGGGTGATATCTACAACGCCGTGGTGGTTCGTACCGCCAAGGGTGTTCGTCGCCCCGACGGTTCGCTGGTGCGCTTTGACGGCAATGCTGCCGTGTTGCTGAACAACAAATTAGAGCCGATCGGTACCCGTATTTTTGGGCCGGTTACCCGTGAGTTGCGTACCGAGAAGTTCATGAAGATCGTCTCGCTTGCGCCCGAGGTTCTGTGAGAGGGAATCATGGCACGAATTCGTAAAAGCGA
>NZ_MEGP01000058.1:0-7517 GCF_001725555.1 Thiobacillus sp. SCN 63-57
ATTCCGTAGTCTGTTAGGGCTGCGGAATACGCGACGGGATTGATTCCGATTGAGAGGCAGTCAGCCACAACTCCCAGTTCATGATGCAATCCAGGAGGCGGATTTGCTCTCGGGCATCAGCCTCGATGCCTTCCACCGGTATAATCCCTTCCTTTCTTGGTGGTTTGTCATTTCATGTCTACCCTTGCAGTCATTCTGGTCGCAACTGCCGCGGGCAGCGTGCTGAGCTTGTTGCTGGCTGCGCTACTGGCCTTTTCTGCACGCCCCAGTTGGGTGCCTGTGCTGGTGAGCTATGCCATTGGCGCCTTGCTGGGTGCCTCCTTGCTGGAAGTCCTGCCGGAAGCCGTCGAACTGGGCGGGGACGTCAAAACGGTTGCCAATGCCTTGCTGGGCGGCATCCTGTTGTTTTTCTTGCTGGAAAAGCTGGTGTTGTGGCGCCATTGCCACGACGAGATCTGCGAAGCCCATAGCAGCCACGATCACGGCCATGATCATGGGCGATCAGGCATGATGATCACGGTAGGCGATACCTTCCACAACTTTGTCGACGGCATCATCATTGCCGGTGCCTTCCTGGTCGATTTCCGCCTGGGAGCAATCACGGCGTTGGCCATCATCGCGCATGAAATCCCCCAGGAAATCGGTGACTTTCTGATTCTTCTGCATTCAGGCTATACCCGCACACAGGCGTTGGCGCTCAATTTCCTGACCGGCGTGGCAACCATGCTGGGTGCATTGGTCGGGTATTACGCCCTGTCGATGCTGCAGGGATGGATGCCGGTGCTGCTCGGGTTGGCAGGGGCCAGCATGTTGTATGTGGCCTTGTCGGATCTGATTCCCGGTTTGCACAAGCGTGCGGAAATCGGTGCAACCCTGCAGCAGCTTACGCTAATCGGATTGGGTGTCGCGACCGTCGCTCTGGCGGGCTACTTCATCGGCGAGGGCCATTGAACGTCGACGTCGCCGTGGTCCATCAGCGACATAGATGAACAGAGCCAGCGGCAATACGCCCAGGAAAAACAGGACGGCCAAGGCCTTGCCGATACTGCTGGCGGTGATTGCCATCATGAGAATCACATAGGCCCAGCCAATCGCTACGATATACATCTTATTGCTCCATCAGGACTGAACGTCATGGTAACGAAAGCCAAACCCGCCCGCACGCCGAACGTCGGATTCGTCTCTCTCGGCTGTCCGAAGGCGACAGTGGATTCCGAGCGGATTCTCACCCAGCTGCGCGCCGAAGGCTACGGCATCGTCGGCAGCTATGACGATGCCGACGTGGTCGTGGTCAATACCTGCGGATTTATCGATGCCGCCGTGCAGGAATCGCTCGAGGCGATCGGCGAAGCGTTGGCGGAGAACGGCAAGGTCATTGTCACCGGCTGCCTCGGTGCCAAGGGTGACCTGATACGTGAAGCGCATCCCAAGGTGCTGGCGGTGTCCGGCCCTCATGCGCTGGACGCGGTGATGGAAGCAGTGCATACCGCGTTGCCCAAACCACACGATCCGTTCGAGGACCTGATTCCGCCAGGGGGCATCAAGCTGACGCCGCGCCACTATGCCTACCTGAAGATTTCCGAGGGCTGCAATCATCGCTGTACCTTCTGCATTATCCCCTCGATGCGCGGTGACCTCGTCAGCCGCCCGATCGGCGACGTGATGCACGAGGCGGAGGCTCTGGTCAAGGCTGGGGTGCAGGAGTTGCTGGTGGTGTCGCAGGATACGAGCGCCTACGGGGTCGACGTGAAATATCGCCCAGGGTTCTGGAGCGGTCGCCCGCTGAAAACGCGCATGACCGAACTGGCGGGTGCGCTGGGCAGTCTTGGTGCTTGGGTGCGCCTGCATTACGTGTACCCATATCCCAGCGTCGACGACGTGATTCCCTTGATGGCCGACGGCATCATCCTGCCGTATCTCGATATTCCGTTTCAGCATGCCAGCCCGCGCATTCTGAAATTGATGAAGCGTCCTGGCGCGGTCGAGAAGACCTTGGACCGTATTCAGTCCTGGCGCGCTGCCGTGCCCGATCTTACCCTGCGCTCGACTTTCATTGTCGGCTTTCCTGGCGAGACGGACGCCGAGTTCGAGGAGCTGTTGACTTTCCTCAAGGAGGCGCAGCTCGATCGGGTCGGCTGCTTCAAGTATTCGCCCGTGGAAGGGGCCGCGGCGAACGCGCTTCCCGATGCCGTGCCGGAAGAGCTGAAGGAGGAACGCCTGGAGCGCTTCATGGAAGTGCAGGCGGAAATCTCGGCGGCTCTGCTCGAAGCAAAAGTCGGCCGTGAGATCGAGGTCATCGTCGACGAGGAGGATGAAGTCGGCACACTTGCGCGCAGCCATGCCGACGCGCCGGAAATCGACGGGGTGGTCTATCTCGAAGGGGTGTTCGATCTGAAGCCGGGGGCACGCCTCAAGGTACGCGTCGAGGAGGCGGACGAACACGATCTGTGGGCAACGCCGATCTGACGACCACAGCGGCGCGAGCCTTTGATTCAGGCGAGCATCGAGACCAGGTCCCGGCGACGCCGCCAGAATTTCCATGCATCGCTGGCGTGAAGCCGCAGCGTCTTTCCATTGACCGGATCATTCAGAATCAGTCCTCCCGGACCACTCCTGCGCAGTGCGTCCTGCAAGGGCGCGAACCAGTCGCGTTCCAGGCCACGCAAGGCCTCACGCCAGCCATAGGCATCGCCGTACTGTCCTGCGTGCGTCAAATCGTCCAATAGCATCACTCCTGCCGTTTCGAGCTGGGAGATGTCCATCTGCTCGGGAAGCGACAGTACGCGCATGGCGCAGAACGCGCCAAGTGCATGTGCATCGGCGTTCCGGGCATACAGCAGGGCGGTCGAGGTGGGCGCCACCGGCAGGCACCCGCCCCCCCACAGCCACAGCGCATTGATTGGCAACGCGCCGCGCGCCTCGCGTGCCAGATTGACCGGATGGTCGTGCAGCAGCATTTGCACTTCGTTCAACCACGCGCGGAATTGCATGGCATCGTCGCCGTGCGGCAGCAAGGGATCGATATCGCAGCCCACTGCAACAGACCTTGCGTGAGTCGTCAGGCGTGGTGCAGCGTCGAGCCGCAGGTACCAGCGCTTGGGATGGCACGCGATCGGGCTTAGGCCCGCACCAAAATGCTGGCCGATTGCGGCGGTCAACGCATCGGCCTCGGGTTGTGTCAGTTCCAACGTATCGCTGTCGGCTAGCACGATGCGGTCGCGCATGACCCGTAGATGGACCGGGTCGGCACGCAACCAGTAGGCCTTGCCGGCCACGCCGCCATCCGCCTCAAGGCTGATCGGGGCAACTGGCCAGTCCTGCTGGCGGGCGATACCCAGCGCCTCGCACAGGACGGCTTCCATCCCTTCGGCCGGGCTGGATTGGCGAGTGCCGCGTGCCAGCAGGGTCTGCAATGCAGGCAGGCGCAGATCCTGCGTCGCGGCTTCCAGCAGCCGGGCAGAGGGGAACAGATGGGGGATGAGGAACAGCATGCGCCGAGTGTAGCAAAGCAGACTCCCGGGTAGATGTTGTCCGCTCAGATTGCCCGGGATGGCCATTTTATGCGCAGTTCAATTGCGCGCGTGGCGGCCACCTTGAGTTCTGGCCGGTCAATGCACTTCATGAAATCAGTAATGAGTTTGGCAATCCCCCTTAAGCGTCAACTCATACATATATGAAATTGCCGATCTTTCGGCGTGAAATCTAAACGTGGGTCCTGCACTTCCTGCTGTACTGATTCAAACGGATTTTCGGCTTATTGGTGGGCGTTTCAGCCGTGTCGTCCATCAAGGACAAAAAAACCTGTTTCTTTACAGCGGGTTACTTATACGCCAGAAATTTATGTCGTCATGAAGCGACGCGTGAGCCTCGCTCGCCGCGCGTCTTGTTGTCAACCATATGAAAAATAAAGAGTTTTCATTCTGGTACGACATCTGCTAGCGAGGAAGTGTCGCAGTCGAAAAGCAGTCCACGCCAAAACGCTCATGCACAACATGATGAAAGAAGCCGAACAGGTACATATCAAATCGTCGCGTTTGACCGGTGCCACCGGCATCGGATTCTCCGCGATCAGTCGGCCTGCGGGCGATCGTGACGCCTGTGCCCATGACGTGGCCTACGTACTCCGTTCCAGATCCACCCATAGCAATGGAAGGCGCGCGTGGCGCTATCCGGAGCACGGCACACGTCGTGAAACGTATGAATCAAGAAGCGGTGAACTCGAAACGCAACTACTGGACGGCTCTGCATGCCGAACGAAAAAGCTGAACCCCCGGGCGCATATTGAAAAACCTTTCCCGATGTATCCCATGGCTGCCCGCACCACCCGTACCACGAGCTGCATGCGTTCATGCAGCCGAGATCCCGCACCAACGATATAAAGAGCGTTCAATGTTTGGTTGCTACGAACATCCGGCTCTTAGCCTGGCCAGGCGATTGGTGAATCCCCTGGTAATTTTCTTTTCTCTGATCCTGGCGGTTGTATTGGAAGAACAGAAATTCGACGGCTTGTATTTGCTGTTGGGTAGCCTCGCATTCCTGATTAGCTCTCAGGTGTTCGATAACTTCGAGTTTTTCGAGCCCGCGGTTTCGGACCCTGAAGCCCAACGCAAACACGCATCCAGCTTACTGACCGCCTGGCTGATCGTGCTGCTTCTACTGGGGATGGTCGGCGTACTCAGCGGCATGCTGGGTGCGTACAACACACAGGTCTTGGTGTGGTGGAGTCTGATAACGCCCTTATTGTTGTTTCTTGGACATTCGGTTGTGCGAGGCTATCTCGAGTTCTTGCGCAGGCATGGAAAAATCCGACGTTCGGTCATCGTGGGCGCCAACGAACTTGGTTACAAGCTGGCTCAACGGATACATCACCAGCACAGCCTGATGATCCGGGTAGAGGCGTTCTTCGATGATCGTTGCGGCGATCGCTGCGAGACGGAACTGAAGAACGTAGTGTGCGGCGGCATAGACGATGTGACTGACTATGTGGCGCGGCATGAAATCGACTTGGTCTACATCACGTTCCCGTTATTCAGGCATCCGCGTGTGGTCGATTTGGTCAACGCCCTGCGAGACACTACGGCGTCGATTTATTTTGTGCCGGATGTATTCGTATTCGATCTGGTTCAGGCGCGCCTGGATAACGTGAACGGAATTCCCGTGATCTCCGTGTTCGAGACGCCGCTAACGGGTATCAACGCAGTCAACAAGCGTATTTTCGATATAGCCGCGGCCAGTCTTATTCTGCTGGCGATCACGCCCTTGCTGCTACTCATCGCGCTGTCGGTGAAGCTTACATCGAAGGGTCCGGTCATTTTCAAACAACGTCGCTATGGCATGGACGGCGATGAGATCCAAGTTTACAAATTCCGCTCGATGAGCGTTTGTGAAGATAGCCGGACGGTCATTCAGGCCACAAAAAACGATACGCGAGTGACCAGGGTCGGTGCCGTTTTACGCAGAACGTCACTTGACGAACTTCCACAGTTTTTCAATGTGTTGCAGGGAACGATGAGTATCGTCGGGCCACGCCCCCATGCGGTTGCTCACAATGAATACTACCGAAAGCTCATCAATGGATACATGTGGCGCCACAAGGTCAAGCCGGGTATTACCGGGTGGGCGCAGATTCATGGCTACCGAGGTGAAACCGACACGATCGACAAGATGGAAGGCCGCGTGATTTACGACATTGCGTATTTGAAGAGCTGGTCGCTGAGGATGGACATAGCCATTATTTTAAGGACCTTGAAACTGGTCATCAAAGACTCACAGGCCTATTGACGTGAAGCTATTGTTGACTCAGTTGAGCCCCAAATCCTTGAGTTCGAATTTCTGGAGTTCGCTATGCACATGAAAATTCAACGCACTATTGGAGTCGCGGTTTGGTCGGCAGCGATCCTCGCAGGGCCATCGCTGGTGGATGCGTTTGCATCCGATATCCGGACGACAGAATTGAGCGGAAAGTATGAAGCCTCAGCTGCCGCAGCCATTTACCGTATGCCTGCAAACGCGTCTTATACGCGCCATGCCGGACCTCCCATGGGCGATGTATATGGCAGGGCGACGGCGCCTTACGTATCTGAAGTGAACGGCTGGGCGCTCCTTGCGACGCTCCTGGGTTTGATAAACATGCGGCTATGGTATGCAGGCAAGAAACGCTTGCCCACGCTCAATTAAGGCAACTCATTCGATGCGAGCGGATTCGAATTCGCGGATGGAAATGCGCCGTGCTGCTCGATGCCGCGCAGGGCGCGCGCGAGCGCGAGAGCGCGTTCGATCTGGTACAGGCCGCACTACGTCGTGAAACACGCTTGATCTGCCTCCTGTCCCCGCAACTGCCGACGACCACTGAAATAGGCGTTTTCCTGACAATGCTCGGCATGATCGCGAGTCCGGCATGGGCTGCAGACGTAACCGAGCAGGGGCCGGATGAGACGTTCATGCCTTATGTGCGTGCGCTCTATGGCTACGACAGCAATCTGTTCCGCTTGCAGAATGACCAGGAGGCTCGCGCTGTGCTGCGAACGTCCAATACGGCCGAGTCCTATCTGACGCTGGGGGCCGGTATGGATGCGAATTTGAAAATGAGCCGCCAGACAATCCAGGCACACGTCGAGCTCAATCAGACACGATTCAATACCTACGGCCAGCTCGATAACGATGGCCACGATGCCTACCTGAAATGGGCCTGGAAGATCGGAAACCGAGCGACAGGTGATGTCGGCGTGGCAGACACGCTCAAACAGGCAAGCTATACGAATGTCAAGCAGCCTGTCAAAAACCAGATACGAACACGCCGAGGCACTTTAAATGGCGCAATCCAACTGGCTTATCCATGGCAAGTCCAGTTCGGCATGGAAAGCGTGCGTACGAGCAACGATGCGGCAGCACAACTGCTACAGGATGCGACGGTGGATGCCCTCAAAGGCGGTCTGCAATATCGGTCCGATAAGGGCTCGACCGTGGCCTGGGTCAGCCGCCGCAGCGAGGGGCGCTATCCCAACCGGCAGTTGATTGGCGTGATGGCCGTCGACAATGATTATCAGCAGTGGGACAACGGCGTAGCCGCCGTATGGAAGCTGAGCGAGAAAACATCGATGACCGGCAAGCTGAATTTCACGCAGCGAGGTTATACGGACGTTCCTCAGCGCGATTTTTCAGGATTCACTGGACTGTTGTCACTGGGGTGGAACGCCACCGAGAAAACGACTTTGAACGCGTCGACCTATCGCGACATCGATGCGATAGAGAGCTCTGCGATTGAAAATACGACGGCAAGTTATGCCCTGAATCAGGGCGTCGCGGTGGGTGCGGACTGGAAGCCTACCGCGAAGTTGACGTTCAGCACGCGTCTCAGTCACGACCATATCGCGTATGCCGGTGACCCGGGATTTGTCCTGTCAACGCAAGCCGTTCGCGAGGATCGACTCACGATGGCGCAGGCGGGGTTGCAGTACAACGTACGGAGCAACACGCAGATTGGATTGATACTGCGGCGCGGCGTACGTCATTCCAAC
>NZ_MEGP01000059.1:0-5521 GCF_001725555.1 Thiobacillus sp. SCN 63-57
AGGTCCAGCTTGCCGAAGGTGCGACCGTGGAAGAGGCGGTACGCCAATCCGGCGTACTGGAGGCCTTTCCCGAGATCGATCTCGCCAAGAACAAGATCGGGATTTTCAGCAAGCTGGTCAAGTTGGACGAGCCACTTCGCGACAAGGACCGGGTGGAAATCTATCGTCCCCTGATCGCTGATCCCAAAGAAGTGCGCCGCAAGCGCGCGGAAGAAGGCAAAGTCACCAAGAAGGGCGGAGGTGACGCTCTCAGCGACAAGGCTTCGGAAGCGGGCACGCCCGAAGCGGCGTAATGCCGTTGGCTGTCTAAGAAGCCTTATTTACAGAAGTTGGATACGGCCTTCTGGCTGCTTGCCAGCGCACTGGCGCGCGCGGCATCGTCCATATAGGTGCGTTGTCCGGCGGCATCCGTTGTGTAGACGCGTGGGTTGTTTTGCAGGGTACTGAGATTGTTGCGTGCCTTGTCGCAGTTTTCGCGCTGTATGCGCGCCTGTTCGGCTTCCTTGTCGGCCTTGGCGCGCGCTTCGTCGGCTTCCTTGCGGCGTTTCTGGTAGGCCTGGTCCTTGGCATCAAGCGATTGCGTGGCTTGGGACGTGATGTCAGCCTGCCCCGCTGTGCTGTTCTTGATGACCTGGGCTTTCAACGTCGGGGGCTGGTCGGTGTAATGGACGTTGCCCTGGGCATCCGTCCATTTGTAGAGTTCGGCGTGCGCATGGGCCGAGACGGCCAGCGCGCCCAAAAACAAAAGCCTTCCGGCGTGAATCCGGAAGGCCTGGCGGTCGAGTCGCGACAAAATCAGTCCCCGACTTTGAGCAGGGGTTCGTTGAGTTGGGCTATGCCTTTCTGGGCCATGCTGCTGGCAACCTGGGCATCCTTCAGCACGACTGCACTGTCGCCTTTCGCCGCAGCGGCTTCTGCGGCCTTGAGTGCATTCTCCGCCGTGGTCCACAGGGCATTCTTGGCCTTGGCGGCCTTGACATCAGCCTGGGCCGTGCTGAGTGCGGCCTGGGCTTCGGCGCTGATGGCGGGCTTGGCCGGGGTGGATTCGCTGCTCGACTGCTTGGCATTCATATCGGCACAGCCAGACAGACCAAGCAGGGCTACGGAAGTCAGGACAAGCAAAGCTTTGGACATTGTTTTATCTCCTCGAGTTGTATGGCGTTCAGGGGTCGGGCTTCCAACCGTATGCCCTAGCAGATGGAATGCTGACGCAAAGTTAGCTGCATCACACGCGCGAGTCAACCGCTTGACGTGCGATGCATCTTAGTAGATTACGACCAAACAGGCACACGGGCGTTTCCCGTTTGTGCAGGGGTGGGGCGCGCGCGTATAATTCCGCTTTGCGTTAAGGAAAGCCCATGCGTGTTCTGCAAAAAGCGCTGACGTTCGACGACGTTCTGCTCGTTCCCGCCCACTCTGCCGTCCTCCCCCGCGAAGTCAGCCTGTCCACGCAGTTGACCCGCACGATCACCCTGAATCTGCCTCTGCTGTCGGCCGCCATGGATACGGTGACCGAGGCGCGCCTGGCCATTGCGCTGGCGCAGGAAGGCGGCCTGGGCATGATCCACAAGAACATGAATACCGAGATGCAGGCAGCCCAGGTGGCGGCAGTCAAGCGTTTCGAGTCGGGTGTGGTCAAGGATCCCATTACTGTTGCACCGCAGATGACCGTACGCCAGGTGCTCGAAATCACGCGTGCGAAGCGTATTTCCGGCCTGCCAGTGATCGATGGCGGCAAGGTGGTCGGCATTGTCACCAACCGCGACCTGCGATTCGAGCCGAGCCTCGACCAGCCGGTGGCCAATATCATGACGCCGAAGGAACGGCTGGTGACGGTGAAAGAAGGCGCCAATCGCGACGAGGCGATGGCGCTGCTGCACAAGCACCGTCTGGAACGCGTGCTGGTGGTGAACGATGCATTCGAGCTGTGCGGCCTGATCACGGTCAAGGACATCCAGAAATCCAGCGAACATCCGTTGGCGTGCAAGGACGCGATGGGACGCCTGCGCGTGGGTGCGGCGGTCGGCACGGGCGAAGGCACCGAGGAACGCGTTGCGGCCCTGGTAGCGGCCGGCGTGGATGTGATTACCGTGGATACGGCGCACGGCCATTCCAAAGGTGTGCTGGATCGCGTCAAATGGGTGAAGCAGAACTTTCCGGATGTCCAGGTCATCGGTGGCAACATCGCCACCGCATCGGCAGCGGCGGCACTGGTCGAACATGGCGCGGATGCAGTCAAGGTCGGGATCGGCCCGGGATCCATCTGCACCACGCGCATGGTTGCGGGAGTGGGTGTGCCGCAGATTACGGCCGTGGCCAATGTGGCCGCCGCGCTGGCCGGTAGCGGGGTCGGCGTGATCGCGGACGGTGGGATTCGCTATTCCGGCGACATCGCCAAAGCGCTGGCCGCAGGTGCCAACTGTGTCATGCTCGGCGGATTGCTGGCGGGCACCGAAGAGGCGCCGGGCGAAGTCGAGTTGTTCCAGGGGCGTTCCTACAAATCCTATCGTGGCATGGGCTCGCTGGGCGCCATGCAGCAAGGATCAAGCGACCGCTACTTCCAGGACAATGAGAAGAGTGCCGAGAAGCTTGTTCCCGAAGGGATCGAAGGCCGCGTGCCCTACAAAGGCAGCGTATTGAACGTGATCCACCAGTTGATGGGCGGCCTGCGTTCCAGCATGGGTTATCTTGGGGTCGCCACGATTGCCGACATGCATGCCAAGGCTGAGTTCGTCGAAATCACCTCGGCCGGCGTGCGTGAATCGCACGTTCATGACGTGCAGATCACCAAGGAAGCGCCGAATTACCGCGTCGAGTGACATGCGTTCACGCCGGATAGTTGAGGCGCTGCTGCTGGCTATTGGCATGGTCGTGGCTGCCTGGGTGCTGGGGCAGGCCTTGCTGCAATTCAAGCAGACCGACCGCAGCGTGGAGGTCAAGGGACTCGCCGAACGCGAAGTCCCGGCCGATACCGCCATCTGGCCGGTCGCGTTCAGCGAGGCGGACAACGATTTGCCCAAGCTGTATCAGGCCCTGCAGGAAAAGAACGCGAAAATTGCCGCCTTCCTTCAGGCCAGCGGCTTCAAGCCTGACGAGATTTCAGTTTCGGCGCCGTCGATCACCGACCGCCAGGCGCAGGACTATGGCAACGCCCAACTGGCAGAACGCCTGCGGTATAGCGGCAAATCGACGCTGACCGTCTATACCCGGCAGATCGACCGCGTGCGTGAGGCGATGGCGCGCTTGGGCGAACTCGGCAAACAGGGTATCGCCCTGTCGCCCGAGAACTATGAAAACCGCACGCAGTTCCTGTTCACCGGTCTCAATGCACTGAAGCCGGCCATGATCGAGGAAGCGACCAAGAACGCGCGTATCTCGGCTGAAAAATTCGCCAAGGATTCGGATAGCCGCCTGGGCAAGATCCGGCGAGCCAATCAGGGCCAGTTTTCCATCGAAGACCGCGACGCCAGCACGCCCTACATCAAGAAAGTGCGCGTGGTGTCTTCGGTCGAATACCGCCTCATTGATTAACCCTCACCGGGCGAGCCCGGCCAGCCATGCACCAGAAAATCCTCATCCTCGATTTCGGTTCCCAGTACACCCAGCTCATTGCACGCCGCGTGCGCGAAGCCGGGGTCTATTGCGAGCTCCATCCCAACGACGTGACCGAAGCCTTCATCCGTGATTTCGCGCCGGCCGGCATCATTCTTTCCGGCGGCCCGAATTCAGTCTACGAGGAAGAAACGCCGCGAGCGCCGCAAATCGTGTTTGAACTGGGCGTGCCCGTACTCGGGATTTGTTATGGCATGCAGACCATGGCGGCCCAGCTTGGCGGCAAGGTGGAAAACGCCACCAAGCGCGAGTTCGGCTACGCCGAAATCCGCGCGCGCGGTCATACCGCGCTGCTGCGCGATATCCAGGATCGCGTCAACGACGAAGGCCATGGCCTGCTGGACGTGTGGATGAGTCACGGCGACAAGGTGACCGAGTTACCGCCCGGCTTCAAGGTCATGGCGAGCAACGCAGCAACCCCGATCGCCGGCATGGCTGACGAAGACCGCAAGTTTTACGGCGTGCAGTTCCATCCCGAGGTCACCCATACTCTGCAGGGCAAGACCCTGCTCAACCGCTTTGTGCGCGACCTGTGCGGCTGCGCGGGCGACTGGAACATGCCCGATTACGTCGATGAAGCCATCGGCAAGGTACGTTCCGAAGTCGGCAGCGACGAGGTTATTCTGGGCTTGTCCGGCGGCGTCGATTCCTCGGTGGTCGCCGCACTGCTGCACCGCGCCATCGGCAAGCAACTCACCTGCGTGTTCGTCGACAACGGCCTGCTGCGGCTGAACGAGGCCGAGCAGGTGATGCAGACCTTCGCCGACAACCTTGGCGTCAAGGTCATCCACGTCGACGCGCGCGAGCGCTTCATGAACGAACTCGCCGGCGTGACCGACCCCGAACAGAAACGCAAGATCATCGGCCGCGAATTCGTCCATGTGTTCCAGGAAGAGGCCGAGAAGTTGCCCAAGGCCAAGTGGCTGGCGCAGGGCACGATCTATCCGGACGTCATCGAATCGGCCAGCGCCAAGACCAAGAAGGCGCACACCATCAAGAGCCACCACAACGTCGGCGGCCTGCCCGATACGCTGCATCTCAAATTGCTGGAACCGCTGCGCGAACTGTTCAAGGACGAAGTACGCGAGCTGGGCATCGCGCTCGGCCTGCCGCACGACATGGTGTATCGGCATCCCTTCCCCGGTCCCGGTTTGGGTGTGCGCATTCTCGGCGAAGTCAAACGCGAATACGCCGACCTGCTGCGCCAGGCGGATGCCATCTTCATCGACGAATTGCGTGCAAGCGGCTGGTACGAGAAAACCAGTCAGGCCTTCGCCGTGTTCCTGCCGGTCAAATCCGTTGGCGTGATGGGCGACGGCCGTACCTACGACTATGTGGTTGCATTGCGAGCTGTCGTCACCAGCGATTTCATGACCGCCCACTGGGCCGAGCTGCCCTACACCCTGCTCGGCAAGGTCTCCAACCGCATCATCAACGAAGTGCGCGGCCTCAACCGTGTCGTCTACGACATCAGCGGCAAGCCGCCGGCAACGATTGAGTGGGAATAATCCAGGCTTGTTCGCGGGCTTTCGGTGACTATCGGAAAATCGTGTTAACTGATTGATTAATAAAAATATATAACACGGAATCTATCGGTAACAATTGCTGGCAGCCAGATCGAAGTGTCGGTCGATCTGACGGTAGCCAAGTGCGGCCTCACAGGATTATAATTTCTACCGTCAAGCCGTTTTGACGCATGACGGTAAAAAATCAAGCGAAAAGCTAGATTTCATGCGGGTTGCAGGCGGATTGTCATTCTTAATGTTTGTGACGGTAAAGCCGTTGCATGCTTGGGAGAACGCCGATGCTGACCGACACCGCACTGAAGAACCTCAAGCCCAAGAGCGCTCAATACAAGGTGGCCGACCGAGACGGCATGTACGTGACCGTCTCGCCAGCCGGCACCGTC